>JAZOVL010000119.1:0-7060 GCA_045658685.1 Pilosibacter sp. | reverse complement strand
TGAAAACGCTTAATTTTTAGTATAATAATCTCATGAAAAGCGGGCGAAAGAACGTGACATAAGATTATAAAAAAGGAGGCGTGTCTATGAATTTAAACTACAGCAAAATTCAGGCTCAAAACGTGAATGCTCCACTGAAAGTGGTAAAAGGACACTTTGCAACCAACCATGCGCACACCAATTATTATATTGATCTGACAACTGCAAAGGCGCGTATCAGTGAAGCACAGGATATTGCTGCAGCTCTTTGTCAGTCATATCTTTATACAATGGTAGTGGATACCATTGTTTGTATGGAAGGCACAGAAGTCATTGGCGCTTTCCTTGCACAGGAGCTGAAAAAGGGCGGCTATATTTCCCAGAATGCACATAAGACCATTTATGTGACACCGCCGGAGTTCAACAGCAGCGGTCAGATGATCTTCAAGGACAACTTTAAACCGATGATCAATGGTAAGAATGTGGTGATTCTCACAACTGCGGTTAGAACCGGTCTTACTGCATTAAAGGCAATGGAAGGTGTTCAGTATTTCGGTGGTAAGGTTCAGTGTATCTCTGCAGTATTCAGTGCAGAGAAAGAAGTAAACGGTATCCCGGTAGTTTCTGTATTTGACAAGACACATATTCCGGATTACGCATATACTTCTGCAAATGAGTGCCCAATCTGTAAACAGGGTCAGAAACTGGATGCGATCATCAACGCATATGGTTTCCAGAAACTTTAAAAAGTAAATCAGAGTCGATAAGTGAGGCGGAACCAGGTTCCGCCTTATTTGCGTTTTTACTATCTTTTTGGTCTGAAAACCCTTGTATTTCTTGACTTTTTTGCAAATTTAGTTCATTATAGACTGATAGGGCCAAGAATCAGAATGATCTGCACGGCAAGGTGTCCGGATAGGCCTTTCCTGAAAATTAGAATGATACAAAAAAAGTACTTGCAATTTTGTACGATGTGTGTATAATAAAGAACAGTAGCAATGCTTTAACGTGGTAGAGTTACATAACTTTGAATTCCTATACAGTTCGAGGTTTGAGACATGGATAAATCTGGGAAAGGAGAACGCAGATATGATGATGAACCTTGTATTATTAGCAGTCGTGATTCGAATTATTGTCAGCATTATCGTCAACGACGGCAATGCTTATTTGCGTTATGCTGAACCAGAGGTAGTCACACTGTAATTGTCTCAAACAATTTTGAGAATGCAATGGGGCCTTGCAGCAGAACGCTGTAGGGTCTTTTTTAATAATTTACGAAGAGGAATGAGCTTATGAAAATGAAGGGTGCGCAGATTCTGGTGGAGGAGCTGATCCATCAGGGAGTAGAAACAATATTCGGATATCCGGGTGGAACAGTCATCGATATTTACGATGCTCTGTATGAAGCTTCCGACAGAATTACACACGTTCTGACAGCCCACGAACAGGGAGCCGCCCATGCGGCAGACGGTTACGCAAGAGCCAGTGGAAAAGTTGGTGTTGTTCTTGCGACAAGCGGACCAGGTGCAACAAATCTGGTAACAGGTATTGCAAATGCATATATGGATTCTGTTCCGATGGTAGCGATCACCGGTAACGTGGCTGTATCCAATCTTGGTAAGGATTCTTTCCAGGAAGTTGATATCGTTGGTGTGACAATGCCGATCGTAAAGCATAACTTTACTGTCCGAGACATCAACGATCTTCAGAAAACAATCAAAGAAGCATTTATCTTTGCCAACGAAGGACGTAAGGGACCGGTCGTGATCGATATCCCGAAGGACATTCAGGTGGCAGAGTGTGAATACATTGAAGATATGCAGGTGAATCCGTATATCAAGAAGCCGAAGGCAGGCAGTGTGAATGATATGGATGCTCTGCTTAATATGGTAAAACTTGCGAAGAAGCCGTTTATCTACGCTGGCGGAGGTATTACTGCATCCGGAGCGGAAAAAGAAGTTCTGGAACTTTCCAAACGTCTTGATGCACCGATCGGGCTCAGTATGATGGGCTTGACAGCGATTCCAGCCTCTTATCCATTAAACCTCGGTATGACAGGTATGCACGGAAAATACGAGTCTACAAAGGCGCAGTCGGAGTGTGACCTTCTGATTGCAGTCGGTGTTCGTTTCTCTGACCGTGCGACTGGTGATAAACGTGAGTATACAAAGAAATGTATGACGGTACATATCGATATCGACCGTGCAGAACTTGGCAAGAATATCAGCCCGGACATGAGTATGTGGGGCGATGTGAAAGAAATTCTCAGTCAGATTCTGGAAGTGATTCCTAAATGCGAACATCCGGAATGGATCGAAGAGGTGGAAGGTTACAAACAGGTATCAAAAACACTTGAATTTAGCGGATTCAATCCCAGAACGATCATTGAGGAAGTCAATAAACACATGGCGCCGGATACGGTTGTTGCTACTGATGTGGGTCAGCACCAGATGTGGACCATGCAGTATTATAAATTTGAAACCCCGCACACACTTTTAAGTTCCGGCGGTCTTGGAACGATGGGTTATGGACTTGGTGCAGCCATCGGCGGATGTTTTGCATGCGGAAAGAAACGTACTCTGTTAGTGACAGGTGACGGAAGTTTTGCAATGAACCTGAACGAGATGGCAACGGCAGTGAAGCAGAATCTTCCGCTTACCATCGTACTTCTCAACAATGATGTACTTGGTATGGTAAGACAGTGGCAGACAATCTTCTACGACAGCAGATATTCCCAGACGGTTCTGGATAGAAAGACAGATTACCCGTTACTTGCAAAGGCATTTGGTGCAGAAGGCTACTCCGCAGCCAATATGGATGAGCTGAAAGCAGCACTTGAAGCAGCAGATAAGGCAGAAGGAACCGTTCTGATCGAGTGTAAGATTGGTAAAGACGAGAGAGTTCTCCCGATGATCCCAGCCGGACGCTCCATCAAAGATGTGATTCTGAAATAAGCGAAAGGAGAGGGGATTATGGATAAGAAATTTGCAGTCAGCCTGGTTGTAAACAATGTTCCAGGCGTTATGAATCGTATCGGCGGCATTTATTCTAAGAGAAATTACAACATCAGTTCCTTTTCCGGCGGTGAGACAGAGGATCCGAGATATACACGTATTACCGTGGTTTCCACCGGTGATGAGTATATGAAAGATCAGGTGCTTCGCCAGCTTGAAAAGCTTTACGATGTAAGATCTATTCTGGTTCTGGATTCTGAGACGGCCGTGATCGCACAGCATATGTTCATCAAGATTGATGTAACAGGCACAGAGAGAGGTTCCACTAAGCATCAGGCAGTGGAGATTATCAATGAGTACGCAGGAAAGATCATTGACTTTGGCGAGAGCCATGTAACCGTTGAACTGTCCGGTTCCAAAGAGAAAATGGACGAATTCATCAGCAAGGTTCAGAAGTTTGGTATCCTGGAAGTCAGCCGTTCCGGTGACGTTGCGATCGGTCTTGGCCGTGAGACAACGATGACTGCGTTTGATGATATGATGTAGAAGATTGCGGAAGCATAAAATGCAGAGCAATCTGGTATTTAATAAATAATTTTTTTTATAAAAAGGAGATAAATATTATGGCAACTATGTACTATGAGAGAGATTGTAACTTAGCACTTCTGGATGGCAAAAAAATTGCAGTTGTTGGATACGGTTCCCAGGGTCATGCACACGCATTAAACCTTAGAGATTCCGGTTGTGATGTTATCATCGGTCTCTACGAAGGTTCCAAATCCGCGATTAAAGCGAAAGAAGATGGTTTCGAAGTAATGAATACAGCGGACGCTGTAAAAGCTGCAGATATCATCATGATCCTTGTAAACGACGAGAAACAGGCTGCTCTTTACAAGAACGATATCAAAGCGAACCTGACAGAAGGCAAGACACTTTGCTTTGCTCATGGTTTTAATATCCACTTCAAACAGATCATTCCGCCGGCAAATGTAAACGTTATCATGATCGCTCCGAAGGGCCCGGGCCACACAGTTCGTTCCCAGTATGTTTCCGGTAAGGGTGTTCCGTGTCTCGTAGCTGTAGAGCAGGATCCGAGCGGTAACTCCATGGAAGTTGCAAAAGCTTACGCAGCTGGTATCGGCGGCGCAAGAGGCGGTATCCTCGAGACAACATTCAAAGAGGAAACAGAGACAGACCTTTTCGGTGAGCAGGCAGTTCTTTGCGGTGGTGTAACAGCTCTTATGGAAGCTGGTTTCAATACTCTTGTTGAGGCTGGTTACAAGCCGGAGAACGCTTACTTTGAGTGCGTACATGAGATGAAATTAATCGTAGACCTTATTTTCAACGCTGGTTTCGAAGGTATGCGTTACTCCATCTCCGATACAGCTGAGTACGGTGACTACTGTGTTGGTTCCAGAATCATCACAGATTCTGTTAAGGCAGAGATGAAAAAGGTATTAAAGGAAATCCAGGACGGTACATTTGCTAAGAACTGGATCCTTGAGAACCAGGTTGGCAGAACATGCTTCAACGCAGCAAGAGCGGCTCAGGCTGAGACACTTGTTGCTAAGACAGGTGCAGAACTTAGAGAGAAGATGGGCTGGAAGAAAGCTCAGAACCTTGACGAGGCTAAGTAATCCAATTTAGATTTTATATGGTTTGGGTCAGGCTTTTTTAGCCTGGCCTAAAGCCATAATTATGGAGGAAATAAATATGATTTCTGATCAGATCAAATTAGGCGTGGAACGTGCTCCGCATCGTTCTCTTTTAAAAGCAGATGGTTATACAGATGAGCAGTTAAGAAGACCGCTGATCGGTGTTGTAAACTCTTTCAATGAGATCACACCGGGTCACGTGCACCTTCAGACAATTTCCAGAGCGGTAAAGGATGGTGTTCTTGCTGCGGGCGGTACTCCAATGGAGTTCAATACAATCGGTGTTTGTGACGGCATCGCAATGGGTCACGAAGGTATGCGATTCTCCCTCAGCTCCCGTGAGCTGATCGCAGATACCATTGAGTGTATGGTAAAAGGTCACTGCTTCGATGCTCTCGTATTTATCCCGAACTGTGACAAAATTGTTCCGGGTATGTTAATGGCAGCACTCAGACTGAACCTTCCGGCAGTTTTCGTTTCCGGTGGTCCGATGCTTTCTATCAATCAGATGGATTTAAACAGCGTATTTGAGGCTGTTGGTGCAAGAAAAGCAAACCTGATTGATGACGAGGAACTTGCCCGCATCGAAGGCAGTGCATGTCCGGGCTGTGGCTCCTGTTCCGGTATGTTCACAGCAAACTCCATGAACTGCTTAACAGAGGTTCTTGGCATGGGCCTTCCGGGCAATGGTACTATCCCGGCTGTTTACGGTGAGAGAATTCGTCTGGCTAAGACTGCAGGTATGCAGGTTATGACATTATTAGAGAAAAATATCCGTCCGAAAGATATCATCACAGAGAAGGCACTTGAAAATGCCCTTACAACGGATATGGCACTTGGATGTTCCACAAACTCTGCTCTTCATCTTCTTGCAATCGCCCATGAAGCTGGCCTCAAGCTGGATCTTCACATGATCAACGAGATCAGTGAGAAGACTCCGAACCTTTGCCATCTGGCTCCGGCGGGTCATCACCACATGCAGGATCTGCTGCAGGCTGGCGGTATCTCTGCAGTATTAAAACAGCTTCTTGACGAAGGTATGCTGCATGGCGACTGTATCACAGCAACAGGCAAGACAGTAGCTGAGAACGTGGCAAGAGCCGTAAATAAAGATGAAGAAGTCATCCGTCCGATGTCCAATCCGTACTCCAAGACAGGTGGTCTTGCAGTTCTGTTCGGTAACCTGGCTCCGAACGGTGCGATCGTAAAACGTTCCGCCGTTAAACCGGAGATGCTTGTTAATACAGGTACAGCGAAGTGCTTTGACTCTGAAGAAGAGGCAATCGCAGCAATCTATGCAGGCCAGATCGTTCCGGGCGACATCGTTGTCATCCGTTATGAAGGTCCGGCAGGTGGTCCGGGTATGAGAGAGATGCTTTCACCGACATCTGCAATCGTAGGAATGAAGCTGGATACAACCGTTGCACTGTTAACAGACGGTCGTTTCTCTGGTGCATCCTGTGGTGCAGCAATTGGACATATTTCTCCGGAGGCAGCAGCAGGCGGCCCGATCGCTTACATCAAAGATGGTGATAAGATCGCTATTGATATCCCGAACTACAGCATCAAACTTCTCGTTTCCGATGAAGAGATGGCTGAGCGTAAGGCGACAATGAAACTGAAAGAGCAGAAAGAGCTGACAGGTTACCTGAAACGCTATGCGAAGATGGTATCCTCTGCAGATAAGGGAGCAATTGTAGAATAGTATGAATCAGATCGTATCGAATCTGCTTGTATATGGTCAGTTGCCGGGGAACTCCATCCTCTGGCAGCTGTCTGATATTTGCGAAAAATTAAAAAACGGAAGTGAGAGCAAAGATGCCCTGCGAACCAGAGTGTTTGGTCAGGTAAAAAATCTTCTGACTGTGGCAACGGATTATGCGTTCGACAAGAACCTGTGGCACAATTATCTCACATTCCTTCTTATTACAAATGAGAACCCATTCAGCCTTGTCTGTGAGAAAATGGGAGCCCAGGAAGGTACAGTTAACTGTTTTGTGAAACATGACTTTGAAGTGTTCATGAAACTGTTTGATTACGATTTCTCCTGGATCGAAGCGGAACTGTCTGTGGACTGTTTCACACACCTGACTCACTATCAGGCGATCCGCAAAAAAGAGCTGATGTACAATAAAAACGTCAGTGAAAAAGTGCGCACATTAAGCGAGAAGCTGGAAACAGCCAAAGATGCGGAAGAGTTTTTTGCATTTGTAACAGACTTCTATAAGGACTATGGTGTAGGTATGTTTGGTCTCAACAAAGCATTCCGAATCGCAGAAAACGCAGACAATTCGGTTCGTTTCCTGCCGATCAATAATATGGATGCTGTGATGTTAGACGACCTCATTGGTTACGAACTGCAGAAGAAGAAACTGGTTGAAAATACACAGGCATTTGTGGATGGCAAGGCTGCCAATAATGTATTATTATTTGGTGACAGCGGTACCGGTAAATCCACCAGTATCAAAGCCA
>JAZOVL010000118.1:0-3177 GCA_045658685.1 Pilosibacter sp. | reverse complement strand
CTGTCTCTGTCCTCCGGACAACTCATGTGGATAACGCCCCAATACATTTCTGGAAAGTCCAACCATATCCAGAAGCTTTTCCAGATCTTTATCCAGTGAAGCCTTATCCGATTTTCCATGGTACAACATCGGCTGTGCCAGAATCTCATAAATATGTTTTCTTGGATTTAAAGATGAGTACGGATCCTGAAATACAATCTGAATATCTGTCCGGATCTTCTTCATCTCGTTTGTTCCCATTGCAGTCAGATCCATACCGTCATAATAGATTTTGCCATCTGTCGGCTTTTCCAGACCGACGATCTGACGACCGATCGTAGACTTTCCACAACCAGATTCACCGACCAGGCCGAGGGTCTCCCCCTCTCTAATCTCGAAACTAACCCCATCTACCGCTCTTACCTGGCTTATGGTACGACCCAGAATCCCACCTTTAATAGGATAATATTTTTTCATGTCCTCTACTTTTAAAAGAGGACCATGGTCTTTCTCCATTGTCATGTTCTAATACTCTCCGCTCTCCAACACTTTACTTTGTGATGGTCATTAATGACGATATCCTTCTGCGGATTGTCACATTCCGGCCTCCGGTACGGACAACGGTCTGCAAAACGGCATCCTGCTATTTTGTCATAATTTTCCGGAACAATCCCTGGAATTGACTCCAAAACCCTGTCCTTATCATCATAAATGCTTGGAACCGTAGCAAGAAGTGCTTTTGTGTACGGATGACGCGGCTCTGCAAATAACTCTCTGACCGGCGCTTCCTCAATCAACTGTCCCGCGTACATCACGATCACTCGGTCCGCCATTCTGGCCACCAGTCCGATATCGTGGGTAATCAGGATCATCGACATCTTACTATCTTCACGAAGTTTCTTCAATAAAGCCATGATCTGTGCCTGAATAGTTACATCCAGCGCCGTCGTCGGTTCATCCGCAATCAACAATGTAGGGTCACAGCAGAGAGCCATTGCAATCATCACGCGCTGACGCATGCCTCCCGACAACGTATGAGGATACTTTTTCATTGTTCCCACAGGATCAGGCATTCCAACCTTCGCAAGCACCTGAATCGCACGTTCCTTCGCCTCTTCTTTCGACACATTCATGTGGGTACGGATACTCTCCGTAATCTGGTTTCCAACCGTAAAAACCGGGTTCAGAGAAGTCAGCGGATCCTGAAAGATCATTGAAATCCTATTTCCACGAAGCGCGTCCAGCTCTTTTTCACTCAATTCTAAAAGATTCTTATTATCAAAGAGAGCAGAGCCGTCTTTGACAGCTCCGCCTCTTCCTAATAATCCCATAATAGACAGGGATGTTACACTTTTTCCGCATCCGGACTCACCCACGATGCAGACCGTCTCTCCCTCGTCCACATGAAAACTAATATGATCGACACTGACCGTCTCTCCATAATCTGCGGAGAACGCTGTAGTCAGGTCTTTTACTTCTAACAAATGCGACATTGCATTTCCTCACTTATACCCGGATATTACTGAGTCACATCCCAATTGTGAACTTCATTGAAGAAACCGTAAACGCTCGGTTCTGCTCCTGTAAGACGTTTGCTCTTCGCACCAAGGGCGCTGATCACATAGGCAGAGATCATCGGAACATCTTCCTGTACCTTCTTATTCACTACAGAATATAACTTAGTCAGTTCCTCTCCGTCCATGGTTGTCTGTGTCGCAGCCAATGCCTCACTTACACTTTCATGGCTGTAGCCGGTCCAACTTCCCTCACCACTCAGCAGCCAGTTCATATCTGCATACGGATCAACCGGTGCATATGTGTACTGTACTGCTAAGATATCGTAATCACTGGAACCGGATACGGACATCAAGGTTGCAAAGTCAACTGTCTTAACTTCTGCCTTAATGCCAACTGCCTGCCACTGTGCTGCCATGATCGTTGCCGCATTTACAAATGTAGAGTCACCAGAGTTCACATAAAACTGAAGCACTTTACTTCCGTCCCAACCTGCTTCTGCAAGAAGGGCTTTCGCCTTCTCCGGATCATATTTCACAGGTGTGATCGTCTCATCAAAGTAAGGGCTTGCACTGGATAAGAAACCGTCTACGATTTCACCATGACCTTTCATCAGTTCATTCAGGATCTTCTCACGGTCAATCGCGTAAAGCATTGCCTGACGCACTTTCGCATCCGGAATATTGGCTGTCTGGATAAACATAGACTGGTTTGTTACCGGAGAACCGTATACAATGTCTACATTTTCAAGAGCTTCGATACTCTCGTAATCCTGCATCGGAATATCTGTCATTGTATGCTGTGTAATGTCAATCTCACCGGACTGCAGGCCTGCATAAATCTGGCTGCCGTCCACAATACGAATATTTAACTTCTCTACTTTCGGAGCACCTTTCCAGTAGTCTGTGTTCGCAGTATAAGAAATGTAGTGATCCACATCGTAATCTGTCACAATATACGGACCGCTGACTACGTCCGGTTTTGTGAACCATTCTGCAGTGGAAAGTTCTGCCTCACTATACTGCTCAATCTTATGCTTCGGAAGTGTTAAAAGGTAACGTGCGTAGGAGTTCTGGAATGTATTTAAAGACATGGTATCCTTTGTTGTGAACTGGATTGTCTTTTCATCGATCACCTTTACACCGTCAATGCTTGTCGCTCCCTCTTCAACAAAACCGTCATCGCCTACTCCTTCAAATACATAGTACATCATCGCGGTGTTTGCAATGACCGGACTTGCAAGGCGAAGTACTGTATATTCAACGTCCGCTGCGGTAACTGGAGTTCCGTCGGACCAAGTTGCTTTCTCATCAATATGAACAATAAAGTTACGATTGTCTTCAGTTGTAATCGAATCTGCCAACATCGGCTGGAAATTGAGATCCTTGTCCAGCTCCATAAGCGGCAGGAACATCAGGCCTGTTGCATATTTATTGATCTCACCGCCATTTAACAATAACGGATTAAGAGATTCCAGCGTATTTGTAACGCCCACGTTTACGATTTTCTCTGTAACTGTTTCAACCTGCGCCTGTGTTTCTTTCTGCGCGTTCTGAACTGCTGTTGTTTCATTTGCCTTCTGACCACCGCTACATGCAGTTAAACTCAGAGCCATTGCAACTGATAGGACAACACTAATGATTTTCGGAAAGCTTTTTCTCATATAAATTACCTCCTGAATAA
>JAZOVL010000117.1:0-1885 GCA_045658685.1 Pilosibacter sp. | reverse complement strand
CTCCGAGCATAATAATATCAAATTGATTTAATTCTTCTGCACTGATATCATGAGTTCGATAATCCCAGATATCAAATCCCGTAACCGGAATATTACCGTTTCGAAATGCATGCTCAAAGAAATCCCGCATCTCATCATTTCCTTCGAAGGAATCTGGAGCTGCTGCAATAATCAGACCGCGCATTTCCCCTTTCCAAAACTGTCGAAGATTTTCCACAAATCCATTCTTTTTATCCAGTAATTTATCATAGTTGGGCACGTCCAGCGGACCACTCGGACTGCTTGTCAAAAATACGATCATCTTGTTCCTCCGGAATTTCAAGTTAATCTTCGTCAGCGGAAATGAATCCAACTTCTGCAAAATCAAGCGGCAAACGTTTTGTATCGACACGTTTCACCACAATACGCTTCAAAGACTTCATAAAAGCTACCAGGAATTTGATCTTGTCAAACTGTCCCTGAACCTCCATCATCACACTTTTATCTTCCTGATTATTGCAAAAACCGGTCAGACCAAGTCTTTTTGCCATCTCAGTCACTTCCAAACGAAATCCCACATTTTGAACGCGACCATAAAAAGTAATACGGTAGCGTCGGATTTCCATGGATTTGAACTCCGGCAACTGCGCATATTTCACCTGGTTGATCACATAATTATCTCTTTCTTTGATTAATTTACTCTTTAAACTCATATCCTGTACCTCCATTCTATGACTGACTCTATTTTATCATTTTCTTGTGATGTTGACAATTTCATTTTCCCATGTTAAACTATATTTAACAATTAGGTTAAATGTTAAATATTAGGAGGTGAGTCCATGGCTTTACAAGATACGTTACGTGCACTGGCTGATCCGATCCGTCGTGAAATACTATATTTATTAAAAGGCGGGCGCTTATCTGCCGGAGATATTGCATCAAATTTTGATGTAACTGGTGCTTCCATTTCCAGACATTTATCCGTTCTGAAAGATGCTGATCTGATCCGCGACACGCGGGAAGGAAAATTTATTTACTATGATCTGAATACTTCTGTATTGGAAGATATTATGCTCTGGATTTCAGATTTGAAAGGAGACTCAATTTATGATGAAAAATCAGAAAACTAAACTAATACTTTCTTCCGTGATCATTCTGATTCCAATTCTGGTTGGACTTCTTCTCTGGGATAAACTGCCAGATCAGGTAGCAACACACTGGAATTTCAATGGTGTCCCAAACGGCTGGAGTTCCAAAGAATTTGCAGTGTTCGGACTCCCGATGTTTCTGCTTGCAGTCCACTGGATCTGCATCATCGGTACCAAGGCAGATCCCAAAGCAGCAAATCATCCGGAAAAGATCATGGCTCTGGTTTATTGGATCTGTCCGGTGGTATCCCTCTTCTGCAATGGTTCTGTATATGCAGAAGCCCTTGGATATCCTGTATCTATAAATAATTTCGGGGCCATTTTAGTCGGTATTACATTTATCATCATCGGAAATTACCTTCCAAAATGTCCTCATAACTATACCGTGGGTATCAAGATCCCGTGGACACTGAACAGCGAGGAAAACTGGAATCGCACACACCGTTTTGCAGGTCCTATCTGGGTTATCTGCGGTCTTATGTTCATGGTCTTCACTTTCCTCGGATATCCGATGCTCAGTGTCATTCTCATCTTTGCTGCAGCACTTGTTCCAATGATCTATTCATACATGTACTATAAAAAACATGAAAATAAATGAACGGAGATATGGTATATGATTACAGAGAAAATCATTCTAGGAGAAAACACCCCATACCCATTAAATGGCTTGCTTACACTGCCATCCAAAGCAACGAACCCAGTCCCTGCTGTTGTGTTTGTCCATGGTTCCGGTTCCAGTAACATGGATGAAAAAGTCG
>JAZOVL010000116.1:0-30055 GCA_045658685.1 Pilosibacter sp. | reverse complement strand
TCAAAACTTAGCTTGGCTAGTTTTAAACCGTTCTACTGTTGTTTTAGGTTTTGTTCTGAATGTTCTCATTCATGGCCAATACCTTAGGCCATTTTTATAAGAATTTTCAGGGTTTTACATACTGTTCAGTTTTCAAGGTTCTTTGTTGTTGTCTCAGCGACAGCTCGTTTACTATAACACAGCTTCTTTCGTTTGTCAACAACTTTTTTCAACTTTTTTCGAAGTTTTTTTGCTTCTTTTCAGTTGAACGCAGAAGGAGGGATTTGAACCCTCGCGCCGCTACTAACGACCTACTCCCTTTCCAGGGGAGCCCCTTCAACCACTTGGGTACTTCTGCATCTGGTTGAATCACATTCCTCACGGAATCCGATATTCATTTCTGTACCGGGAACCAATCATGCTCAGCTCCGCGCTACAGTCAACGGAGAGAGTGGGATTCGAACCCACGCGCCCTTTCGGACAAACGGTTTTCAAGACCGCCTCGTTATGACCACTTCGATATCTCTCCAAGCGTTCTCTCAAACGTACTTCTGCATTTTATTCCACATTTTCGATTTTGTCAAGCGTTTTTTTCAAAGTTTTTTCTTTTTTTGCTACATTCTTGAAAATACCCCGTCTGCAAGAATCTCCATAACATCGTTTTTCCTTGTATTTACAAGGTTTTCTGCATGTTTACACTAAGCAGAAAGAGCTCTTTTTCCACGCTTTATCACGTTAAAAACAGCTCTTTTTGCTCAAATTGTTTGAATTGTGTTTAAAATTATATCTCTCTTCTTTTTAAAAAGCTTTCCGCTACGATCATATCTTCCGGAGTTGTGACTTTGATGTTTTCATAGCTGCCTTCCACCAACTTCACATGACCTCCGCACATAGACTCTACAACCATGGCATCGTCGGTAATGCCTTTCTGATATGCTTCATCTGATAAAAGCTTCTTGTAAGCACCATAAACCAGATTATATGTAAAGGTCTGCGGTGTCTGAACCTGCCAGAGCGTACTGCGATCCAAGGTTGCAGATGCAAATCCATCAGTATCTGACACTTTGATAGTATCTTTCACCGGAACCGCCGCCACACATGCTCCATGTGCCTTCGCAGCTTCGATGGTGCGGGTAATAATCTCCTGTGTGACCATCGGACGAGCGCCATCATGAATCAAAACGATTCCGTCTGCTTCCAGCACTCTGGACAATGCACAAAGTCCTTCATACACAGAGTGATAACGTTCTTTTCCACCTGCCACGATTGCGAAGACTTTTTTAAAACCGTATTTTTCTACGATCTCTTCTCTGCAATATTCAATTTCATCTGCTCCGGTCACGAGAATGATCGTCTCCACATCACTTTCTTCAAATGCGCGCAGAGAATGACATACGACCGGTTCATCATTTAATAGTAAGAACTGTTTGGCAACGGCAGACTGCATACGCTTTCCCTGACCGGCTGCCAGAACGATCGCTGCTGTTTGAAACATATTAACGCTCTCCCAGTTTCAGATTCGGAACCGCATTCAAATCCCAGCCGGCTCTTGCACCATTGATATATTCATAATATGCTGCCGCGCCGATCATAGCTGCATTGTCTGTACAGAAGATCGGGGACGGATAATAAAATTTGATTCCCTCTTTTTCACAGGCGTCTTTCATTCCTTGGCGAAGAGCAGAGTTAGAAGCCACACCGCCTGCAATGGCAAGTTTTCCGTAACCATATTCTTTAGCAGCTGCCACAGCACGAGATACCAGAACATCCACAACCGCATTCTGGAAGGAAGCAGCCAGATCCGGAACATTGATGGTCTCTCCCTTCATGTCGCACTGGTTAATGTAGTTTAATACAGCAGATTTCATACCGCTAAAACTGAAATCATAGGCAGAACCGCCCACTTTTGCACGCGGAAACTCCATTGCATGTGGATTTCCCTCTTTCGCTGCCTTGTCTACTTTCGGACCACCCGGATATCCGAGACCGACTGCACGGGCAACCTTATCGAATGCTTCTCCGGCTGCATCGTCCATGGTGCGTCCGATAATCTCGAATTCACCGTAGTCTTTTACGATTACTAAATGTGTATGTCCGCCGGATACGATCAGACATACAAACGGCGGTTCCAAATCCGGATGTTCGATAAAGTTTGCGGACACATGACCCTCAATATGATGAACACCGACCAATGGTTTCTTGGCAGCGTATGCGATTGCCTTCGCTTCTGCCACACCAACCAACAGAGCTCCTACAAGACCCGGACCGTATGTGACTGCGATCGCAGTCATTTCATCCAAAGTCATATGGGCTTCCTCTAACGCCGCCTGGATTACCTGATTGATTTTTTCAATATGTTTTCTGGACGCGATTTCCGGAACCACGCCTCCGTATAATGTATGGAGGTCGATCTGGGAAGAAATCACGTTGGATAAAACTTCGCGGCCGTTTTTCACAACAGACGCTGCGGTTTCATCACAAGAACTTTCAATGGCGAGAATATAAACATCCTCTTCGATTTTGTGAATTTTCATATCGTACAGACCTCTCTATTAATCTTCGTCAAATCCCAATTCCATAGACCAGCCATCTCTTGCGGTCTTGATACGCGGAAAAATCTCACGGACTTCGTTCAGATATTCCTCCGGACGCATAAGGGATGGACTATAATGGGTCAGCCACATTTCTCTCGGATTGGCCTCTTTTCCTAATTTAGCCGCCTCCTGGAATGTCATATGCTTGTACTCTCTGGCTTTGGCTGCTTTTTCTTTTTCTCCGTACATACCTTCACAGATGAACAGATCACAGTCTTTTGCGTACTCCGCAATGACCGGAACCGGTCTCGTATCGGTGGAGTATGTTACGGAGAGTCCGCGACGTTTCTCTCCAAGTACCATATCCGGTGTCAGGGTACGTCCTTCAAATTCGATGATCTCGCCTTTCTGCAGACGACTCCAGAATTTCTGTGGAATCTCCTGCGCTTTTGCACGCTCCACATCAAATTTACCGTTTCTCGGGATGGAGATCCGGTAGCCGTAGCACACCACATTGTGGTTTACACGGAATGCATCGATCACATACGGACCAACTTTAATCTGCTCTCTCGGCTCAGACAGTTCGTAAAATCTCAGTTCAAACGGAAGTTCCGGTGCGATCATACGAAGGGCATTTACCACGCGTTCCAGACCTTTTGGACCCACAAGGAGCACCGGCTCGGTTCGCTCTGCATTGCCCATAGTTAAAAGAAATCCCGGAAGACCGCTGATGTGATCCGCATGATAATGAGTGAACAACATCACATCCACCGGTTTCGGACTCCAACCTTTCTCTTTTAATGCGACCTGAGTTCCTTCACCACAATCGATCAGCAGATTACTGCCGTCACAGCGGGCCATCATGGATGTCAGCCAGCGATACGGGAGCGGCTGCATACCTCCGGTACCCAGTAAACAAATATCTAACATGAAAATGACCTCATTTCTTATTTCAAAACTATTCCAGTTTGAATCATAACATAAATTCTCTGTAATATGCAAGAGAGGGAGCAGCAATTTCCGATTTTTTGCTGTTCCCTCTCATTCGTTCGATTTTGAATCTGTTTAAAGTAATTCGGTCTGCTCTTCTACATCGACCGGAATCTTGAACTGGCTGATCATTTCATCGTAACATGCTTCACAAATGTCAAAATGATGAACCTCTCCATCTTTTTCAGAAAAATAGTCCCATGCATGATTGATCAGAACAGCTCCCTCGCGTACGATTCCGTCTTTGACCACCAGGCTTTTTCCACACTGGTTGCAGACAACGGATTTTAACTGTCCGTTTTTCCCATATTTTCTCATCTTATCCTCACCTTTCGCCTCTTGTATTTGCCCCATGGTTCCAATGGGTGTCCACTGCTCTTACATTATAGCGGAAATATGGTGTTTTTTAAGTGGGAATGGTTGGGAGACCGTGTGCCCACATGATCAGGGCATCTTCGGTCGGATTGTGGTAATAGTTTTTACGAACGGCTTCCTCCACAAAACCATATGTTTTGTAAAGACCAATGGCAGGTTCGTTTCCGGCCCGAACCTCCAGCGTCAGATCTGTGATCTGATTTTTTGCAGCATCTTCCATCATCACATCCATAAGTTTTTTGGAATAACCGTGGCCGCGCTGCTCCGGAAGGACTGCAATGCGCATCAGTTCTCCCTCGCCGGCGATAAATCGATAATTAATATAACCCAGGATCGTTTCTGCCTCCAGCACCCAGACCTCATCCCAGCTGCTGTCTGCCAGATCACGAACTATCTTCTCCGACCATGCATCTGAAAAACAGATCCGTTCCAACTCTGCCAGTACCGTCGTATCGTCAATTGTCATTTTGCGTAATGTAATCATAATTCTTATCTTGCTGCTTCGCGTTCTTCACGTTCGCGCTCAGCCTGCGATTTTCTTAAATAGTCCGGACCATGCTCTGCTGCTGTTTCAGTCTTTCCCTCTGCAAAATATACGGCACCGAGCGCTGCTACAGAGGCTGCTCGCTGGCGGTTCATGTGTGCCGGTGCAAAGTCAAACGGCACTGTCATAAGCTCACGGATTTTATTTTCATGGACCGGAACACCGTCTCCTAAGAAGATTACGCGCTCGCCCATGGAGTTCAACTTTCCAATCAGCTCCATCATGTCCATGGCATCCTGTTCCATCACCACTTCGAACTCCTGCTCAAAGCGATAGATTCCTGTGTAGACCTGATTTCTTCTTGCATCCATGATCGGACAGATCAAGCCTTTTGCACCATACAGATTGTAAGCCGTTCCATCCAATGTCGGGACATGGATCAGCGGTTTATCGAGAGCCAGACCAAGTCCCTTTGCTGTCGCGGAGCCAATTCGGAGTCCAGTAAAGGAACCCGGACCGCCGGATACCGCAATGGCATCAATCGTTGCAAGATCAATACCAAACAAGCCCACCATGGAATCAATCATTGGGAGCAAGGTCTGGGAATGGGTCATTTTAAAATTTGCTGTATATTCCGCCAGAGTTACACCATCTTCTACGATGGCAACAGAGGCTACTAAAGAGGAGCTTTCAATTGCTAAAATACGCATCTTATATTTCCTCCACGGTTATTTTTCTGTAGTCGAATCCCTTCTTGAGATCCTTTTCAATGGTAACGGAAGTCATATGATCCGGGAGAATTTCTTCGATCAGATTGGACCACTCGATCAGGCAGACACCTTCTCCGAAGAAATAATCTTCATATCCCACTTCGTCCATTTCGCTGATGTCGCCAATGCGATATACATCAAAATGATACAATGGGAGTCTTCCGTCATGATATTCCTGCACGATGGTAAATGTCGGGCTGTTAACCGGCTCTGTGATCGCAAGACCAGCTGCAAATCCCTGGGTAAATACCGTTTTGCCTACACCGAGATCTCCGTTCAGGCAGATTACATCTCCCGGTTTTGCCGCTTCTCCGAGACTTTTTCCAAGTGCATATGTTTCTTCTGGGCAAAAGCTTTCTTTTATCATACGAATGCTTTCAATCCTTTCGTTTTTGTTTCCGGAAGCTGTCTCTTCACCATGTCTACCAGTTCCTGTTCTCTGCCCTGAATACTTTCATTCGGGATCAGATAACCGCGGCCGTATCCCATATCCATGATGAACATGGATTTGATGCGGACAAAACGCTTAATACGAGCCCACTCAAAGTCACCACAGTGACCTGCCTGCTCAATGTAGATGTGGTTGTGTGCCAGCTTGATGGTTACCGGTGTTGAGAAACCGATGGTCTTTGCCTGCTTCTTCGTGCTGTTCCAGAGTAAATACGGCTGAAGCACCGGGAAGATCAGGATACAGAATGTCATCAGTAATTTCTGGTGCCATACGGACTGTTCCATATTCCAGGTTGCGAACAGAATCACGATCCACGCCAATGTGAACACCACACTGAATATCAGCTTTCCACCATTGTAGGAATTGTACATGGAGTATGTGAACAGGTGCTGGGCAGTCATAGTCACCTTGATCTCCATACCTTCGGAAGTCTCCATGGCTTCTCTCAGCTTTTTCGTTTCCATTGGGTCTTTATTGATACTCATTTGTTCTTATCACCTCTTCTATTATATCTTCATGGTTAAAGAGATACGTTTTTTGGCAGGATCCACGCCGAGAACTTTCACCTCAACAATATCTCCTACACTTACTGCTTCCAGCGGATGTTTGATGAATTTTCTGGACATCTCAGAAATGTGCACCAGTCCGTCCTGATGAACACCGATATCCACGAATGCACCGAAGTCGATGACGTTGCGGACGGTTCCTTTCAGGATCATGCCCGGTTTTAAATCCTTCATATCCAGTACATCGGTTCTTAAGATTGGTTTTGGCATCTCTTCTCGCGGGTCACGAGCCGGTTTTTCCAGCTCTTTCAAGATATCACGGAGGGTTTCTTCACCGATTCCCAGCTCCTTCGCCAGCTTTCTGATATCTCCTGCCTTCCTGGCAATACCTTTCATCTCTTCGGTTCCGATGGATTCCGGCTCTACCCCCAGGCGTTTTAATACCTGAGTTGCAGCTTCGTAGCTCTCCGGATGGACACTGGTCGCATCCAGTGGATTGTTTCCGTTTGGAATTCGCATAAATCCGGCACACTGTTCAAACGCCTTCGGTCCCAGTTTGGCAACCTTTAAAAGCTGCTTACGATTCTGGAACGCACCATTCTCTTCACGGTATGCAACGATATTTTTTGCGATGGTTTTAGAAATACCGGAAATGTATTCCAAAAGTGATGCGGACGCTGTATTTAAGTCCACACCAACTTTATTTACACAGTCTTCGACTACGTTTCCCAGGGCTTCGCTTAAATGTTTCTGGTTCATGTCGTGCTGGTACTGTCCGACACCGATGGACTTCGGATCGATCTTTACCAGTTCCGCCAGCGGATCCTGCAGTCTTCTTGCAATGGAAACCCCACTTCTCTGTCCCACATCGAAATTCGGAAACTCTTCGGTTGCCAGTTTGCTGGCAGAATATACAGAAGCACCTGCTTCATTTACAATAATATACTGCACACGATTAGGAATTTCTTTTAAGAATTCCGCAATGATCTGCTCCGATTCACGGGAAGCTGTTCCGTTTCCTACGGAAATCAGAGAAATCTGGTGCTTGTCTATCAGTTTCTTTAAAACTTTCTTTGCATCATCCACTTTATTCTGCGGAGCCGTCGGATAGATGACTACGGTATCGAGCACCTTTCCGGTCGCATCAACTACCGCCAGTTTACATCCGGTACGGAATGCCGGATCCCAGCCAAGCACCACGCGTCCGGAGATCGGTGGCTGCATCAAGAGCTGTTCCAGATTTTTTCCAAACACTTTAATCGCACCGTCTTCTGCCTTTTCCGTCAGTTCATTGCGTACCTCACGCTCAATGGCCGGAGCGATCAGACGATTGTAGCTGTCTGCAATCACATCTTTTAATACCGGTGTTGTGATCGGATTTTCACGAATCACAACCTGCTTTTCCAGATACATCTGGATTTTTTCGGTCGGTGCCGCAATCTTGACGGCAAGAACCTTCTCCTTCTCACCACGATTCAGCGCCAGCACACGATGTCCGGCACATTTTTTTATCAACTCTTCATGGTGATAGTACATCTCATACACAGATTCTGCCTTATCATCCTTTGCTTCCGATGAGATCAATCCCTCTTCCAAAGTGGTTTTACGGATATAAGTACGATACTTTGCTTCCTCGGAAATCCTCTCCGCAAGAATATCTTTTGCTCCGTCAATGGCTTCTTTTCCTGTTTTTACACCCTTCTCTTCGGAAACATAAGCTTCCGCCTCTTTTTCCAGCGGCTTCTTAGTCATCTGAAGCATGATCAAATCTGCAAGTGGTTCTAATCCTTTTTCCTTTGCCACACTGGCTCTTGTCTTTCTCTTCGGGCGATACGGGAGATATAAATCCTCCACCGCAACCATAGTCTGGGCAGCTTCAATCTTCTTTTTTAACTCCTCAGTCAGTTTTCCCTGTTCTTCGATAGAAGAAAGAACCTGAGACTTTCGTTCTTCCAGACCTCTTAAATATTTCAGACGTTCATCCAGATTTCGAAGAACTTCGTCATTTAAGGATCCGGTTGCTTCCTTTCGATATCTTGCGATGAACGGAATTGTATTTCCTTCGTCAATCAGCTTTACGGCTGCTTCCACCTGTCCACGGCCGACTCCAAGTTCACTTGTCAGTACTGCTAAAATATCCATTGTTTTGCTCCTTATCTGTCCTCTGAAACATTATAATTCAAAGCGTCCGCTTGTGCAACTTAAATATGGACAAGCAATTTCTTTCATGTTATGATAGTTTTTGACTTTTATCATAGCAATATCGTGTTAGGAGGATTATTTTGACTGAATTTGAGAACCATGATCAGAATCCTTGGAACCATGGATCTGATTCGAATGAACCATATAGAAACCCGTACAATCCGTATAAACGGACTCAGAAAAACGGCTATGCGACAGCCGCCCTTTGCAGTGGTATTTTCGCCCTGTTAAATCTTTGCTGTTTTAATTTCCCATCCTGTATTATTCTTGGTGTTGGAGCCATCTCCATTGCATTTATTTCCAAAAAAGATGGGACTATGACTAAAACTGCTGTTACTGCGGTTGTTCTGGGTGTAATTGCCATCATCCTGGGTGTGATAGAGTTTTTCTACTCTCTTTGGCTTACTGACTTAATAAAAGACCCGAACAATATTGCCATGTTCAACCAGATGTTTGAGCAGATTCAAAAAGAAATGGCCGCCCAGACGGAACATTTTATCCATTAAGATTTGTTTAAACAGGAGGCAATGCACTTAACAGATCGATGTCTTCGAATACTAACAGGTAATTTTTTACAACAAAATTTATGACAATGATCCCAATTCCGATGTACGCGTATTTATTATCAAAATACAGACGGAACTTGGGATTTTTTGTTTTACGGTATATGAGAAAGGAAACTGCAAAAATTACTGCCACCAGTACGCAGTAAAGAACGAGCGGATGGTATAAAAAACTGGAGATCATATCGCCTTTCAGCATTGCTTTTGCCGCACGGGTACCGCCACATCCGGGGCAGTAAAGTCCGGTCAGCTCCTGAAACAGACATGGCATCTGTCCATTCATAATTTTCCATATGATTTTTATTGCAGCATTCCTGTATGGCAGATTCGACGTCATATTGGGAGCCTCCTTTCTGGGAATCCTATCACATTTTTCTGCTCTGTGCAAGTCCATTGACATTCGCTGATTTACCCTTTAAACTAAACGTAAGAATGCTTTTATATGGAGGAAATATGCCATGAAAATGACTGTTGCACAGCTTCAGACCCATGTCTATGCTGATAAAGAAAAAAATATTGAAGTGCTGGCTCCGCTGTTTGAAAAAGCCGTGGCAGAGGGCGCAGATCTGATCTGCCTCCCAGAAATGTTTAACTGTCCGTACGAGACACCGAATTTTCCGATCTATGCAGAAAAAGACGGGGGTGAAACATGGACAAAACTTTCCAATCTGGCTAATCAATTCCACGTTTATCTGTCCGCCGGCTCCATTCCTGAAGTGGACGAAGAAGGTAAGGTGTACAACACTGCATATGTTTTTGACCGAGAAGGAAATCAGATTGCAAAACATCGAAAGGTGCATTTATTTGACATCGATGTAAAGGGTGGCCAGTGTTTTAAGGAGTCTGATACTCTGACTGCCGGAAATTCTGTAACTGTATTCGATACAGAATTCGGCAAGATGGGACTCTGCATCTGTTTTGACTGCCGTTTTGTTGAGATCGCACGCCAGATGTCCATCCGCGGTGCACAGGTGATCCTGCTTCCGGCGGCGTTCAATATGACAACCGGTCCTGCTCACTGGGAGATCATGCACCGTGGCCGTGCTGTTGACAATCAGGTCTTTATGATCGGTACTTCTCCGGCACGCGACATGTCTGCCTCCTACCATGCCTGGGGCAATTCCATGGTAGTCAATCCATGGGGTACTGTGCTGAGCCATATGGATGAGAAAGAAGGCATGGCGATTACAACGATTGACTTGGACGAGGTTGCTTCCATTCGCGAGCAGCTGCCGATTATGAAAACACGCCGAGACGATATGTAACATTAAGGGGTCCGGAATTTCCGGACCCCTATAACAGCCGCACCTCATCAATCACACCAGTCTCCTGGAACACTTCCCATTCTCCGATGTTAACCGCGTGATCGCCAATCTTTTCCAGATATTTCGCCACAAGCAGAGCATCCACACAGCTGTCTGCATTCTGACTGCCATTTTTCAACGCTTCAATCAAATCATCTTTAATCACATTGAAGCTGTTGTCGATCACATCGTCTCCGTCTATCGCTTCCTTTCCAAGTTCCATATCACGATTTACGAAAGCATCGACCGCTTTGCCGAGGAGATTCTTAGTTTCTGTGATCATAGTGCCGAATTCGGCTGAAAACTGATTTAAATCCGGATAATCCATGCGTGTAAATAATTCTGCCATGTCAGAAAGATGGTTTCCGCATCGCTCCAGATCCGTCACGACCTTTAATGCCGCGGACACAGTACGCAAATCTCTTGCAACCGGAGTCTGTCTGGTCAGAAGGCTCAGACACTTGGACTCAATATTTCTCTGCATGTCTCCAATCACACGGTCATGGCGCACAAATCGTTTCATTGTTTCACGATCTTTCTTCTCCAATGTCTCAAACAGACAACCATATCCATCCTCAACCCATTCTGCCATCTGGAGAATATCCTGCCGCAATTCTTCCAATTCCTGATGGAATAATTTTCTTGGTGTCATACTCATTTCCTTTCTCGCTTCTTAACTCCATTAACCGAAGCGTCCTGTAATATAATCTTCTGTTCTTTTATCCTGTGGGTTACCGAAAATATTCATAGTCTTATCGTATTCTACAAGCTCTCCCAGAAGGAAAAAAGCAGTCTCATCGGAAACTCGTGCCGCCTGCTGCATATTGTGTGTAACCACAACAACCGTGTAACGCTGTTTGAGTTCCATCATCAGCTCTTCAATCTTTAAAGTGGAAATCGGATCCAAAGCAGACGTCGGTTCATCCATCAAGAGGATCTCCGGCTCCACCGCCAGTGCTCTTGCAATGCAAAGTCTCTGTTGCTGACCGCCGGAAAGGCCGAGAGCCGGTTTCTTTAAACGATCCTTCACTTCATCAAAAATCGCAGCATCTCTCAGTGCACGCTCTACAATCTCATCCAGTTCCGTCTTATTTTTCAGTCCATGAATTCTCGGTCCATAGGCAATATTATCATAGATGCTCATCGGGAACGGATTCGGCTGCTGGAAGACCATGCCAACTTTCTTTCGCAGCAAGGTAGTATCCACTCCTGAATCGTAAATATCTTCCCCATCAATGCAGATTTTTCCTGTGATCTTCACCTGGTCAACCAGGTCGTTCATTCGGTTCAGGCATTTTAAAAAGGTGGATTTTCCGCAGCCGGACGGTCCGATCAATGCCATAACTGTATTTGCATGAATGTCCATATTAATATTTTTCAGTGCATGATTCTCTCCGTAATAGAGATTCAGTTCATTTACACGAATTTTATGTTCTAACATAATTTCTCCTCTATTTTCGTTTCTCCACATCAAATCGCTTTGCGATCCACTTTGTTATCAGGTTTAATAACAGAACCAGAATTAACAGTACACTGGCAATCGCAAATGCCACATTGTATTTTCCCTTTGCCATCTGTAAATAAAGTTCGATCGTCATCGTTCCGCCCGGTTCAAACAGTTTCTGAAGTAATCCGATTCCCGGTTTCGGAAGATAGAAACCACTTCCTGCTGTAAATAACAGGGCGGCTGACTCACCAACGATTCGTCCAATCGCCAAAATGATTCCGGTAATGATTCCCGGCATCGCACTTGGAAGCAGAATCGTACGAATCATATACCATTTTGTCGCTCCGATTCCAAGAGCACCACTGCGGTAACTCATTGGCACTGTACGGAGGGCTTCCTGTGTATTTCTTGCGATTAACGGAAGAACCATGATCGTCAGAGTCAGGGAACCCGTCAGCATGGAATAGCCAAGTCCAAACACTTCACCAAAGAACACGCTGCCGAACAAACCGAAAATAATGGATGGAATACCGGTCAGTGTCTCAATCGTAAACTCGACAAGTGACACAAATTTACCCGGTTTGGCGTATTCATTCAAATAGATCGCGCCTCCGACTCCCAGCGGAGTAACAAAAATCAAAGTCACTACAATGATATAAAGTGTATTGACAATATTTCCTGCGATACCCATGACACCTTTGGTCGGGCTCTGAACCGTTACCAGGAATCCGAGGCTCAGCTCTCCGATTCCCCTGTAAAAAACATAACCGATAATTCCAAGAAGAAGACCTACTGCGAGAAACGCACAGCCGTAGATCACGCCACGCAGAATGTCATCCGACACTCTTCTCTTTTTATTCATGATACTGTATGTCTGCATTAGTCGTTCTCCTTTCCTTTCAGCACTCTGGTAAGTGCAATATTAATAAACATGATAAATACGAACAGCACCAGACCAATCGTAAACAGAACTTCTCTGTGAAGTCCTGACGCATATCCCATCTCCGCCACAATCGCAGTTGTCAGGAATCGAACCGAATTGAATGGAAGAGGCATATTTACCGAACTTCCGGAAACCAGTGTGATTGCCATTGCCTCTCCGATCGCACGACCGGTTCCGAGAACAACAGCTGCCACAATACCGGATTTTGCAGATGGGAGGACTACCTTAAAAATCGTCTGAATCTGGGACGCTCCCATCGCAAGGGAAGCAGCCCTCTGCTGTCTTGGAACTGTATGGATTGCTGAAGCAGTGACATTGATTACCGTCGGTAAAATCATGATCGCCAGTACAATGATCGCGGAAATCAGATTCGCTCCACCCGTAAACTGGTGTGTCTCTGAATCAGCAAAAATCATAATTTCCAGCTTATACATCATCGGGTTCAAGAGATAAATACCGAGAAGACCGTAAATGACAGACGGAATTCCTGCAAGAAGTTCTACCGCCGGTTTCACAAGTGCCGCCAACTTCGGAGAAGCAATTTCTTCAATAAATACAGCCGTTAAAACTCCAATCGGTGCACCCACAAGAACTGCGATAGTGGTACCTACGATGGAAGTCAGGATTACATAAAGAATACCAAAGGAAGGAGTTTCCGCAGCAGGCTGCCAGGAGGTTCCAAAAAGAATTTCCTTTAGTCCGACTTCAAAAATTGCCGGCGTACCGTTCAGAATCATATATATCGTAATAGAGATGACTGCAAGGACTGCAAAGAATGCACAAATGGTAAAAATAATTTCTGCAATCCACTCAATCAGAACCTTATTGCGGCTGTCTCCTTTAATTGAAAATGTTTGTCTTTGTTCCATAAATCCCTCTCACGTTTCTACACGTAATCTGAGCCGGGACATCTGCTTTTTGTCCCGGCTCAATGTCTGCTTGTTTTTATTCAACCGTTACAAGACCTACGCTTGCTGCGATATTCTGACCTTCCTCTGAGTATACATACTCAAACAGTGCCTGTACCAGTTCACTCTGCTCAGAAATTTCTCCGTTTGTTGCCATTACGAACGGGCGGCTTAAGAAATAGGAACCGGACTGAATATTCTCTGCATTTGGCTCAACACCATCTAATTTTGCCGCGATCACACTCTCATCCACTGCATCAAGAGAAATGTAACCAATCGCTCCCGGTGTGGAAGCAACTTTCGCCATAACCGCACCTGTGCTGTCTAACTCATTTGCATATACGCACTGCTCTTCAATATCTAAAATTTCTTCGAATGCACTTCTTGTACCAGAACTTGCCTCACGGCCAACGACTACGATCGGCATTTTCTGTCCGCCCAGATCACTCCAGTTCTTGATCTCTCCTGTGTAAATTGCGATCAGTTCGTCTTTTGTCAAATCTGCTACTGTATTATTTCTATCGAGTGCCACAGCGATACCATCAATAGCTACGATGTTCTCAACTGCTCCCGCTTCTTTTTCTGCATCTTTTAAGTTTCTGGAAGAGTTACCGATATCGCTCTTACCATTCAAAACTGCTTCCACACCTGCGGAGGATCCTGTAAATTCCACTGTCACATTGACATCCGGATATGTTTCCATAAAACTCTCGCAAAGTGCATTCGCAAACTTTTCCATGGATGTGGAACCAGACATGGAAATGCTGCCGGAAAGTGCTGCTCCGTCATTTCCTGCTTCTGTTGCCGCAGCCTGTGTAGTTGTTTCTGTCTCTTCTGCTGTTGTCTGCGCTGCTGTTGTCTGAGTCTGTGTGTTGCTGCATCCTGCAAGGATACTTAATGTCATTGCTGCTGTTAATGTTGTTGCTACCATTCTTCTGATTTTCATAATATTGATTCCTCCTTGAATCCTTTCAGTCTTTTCTTTTTCTTTTTGATTACACCAATGTTTTATCACGTTTTTTCTCTTTTAAATACCATGATGTGGTAACTTATCTGTAAGGTTTATGTAAATTTTATTTCAAACGATGGGGTGGAATGTCAGGAAATGTAAAGTTCCACATCAAATAAACAGATGTTTTTTCTTCATTATTCTGGACATAAATAAAAAAATAGAGTCTGACCTCTGAGAATTTTTCATTCTCATAAAAGTCAAACTCTATTTTTATTTGCTATATATCTTCTTACATTCCCGGAGTCGCCGCACTGGTTGCCTGTGCTGCCGGACCGCTCGGACCTCCGCCGGAAATTGTAACATCTGCCGGAGAAGACGGCGCTGTTGTTGCACCACCCGGTGCATTTGCCACCTGACCTCCACCCGGAGTTGCCGCAGACGGCTTGGTTGTTCCCGGAGCACTTGCAGACGGCTCGATTGTGGAGCTGCCCGGTTTTGTCGGAGAAATTGTCACGGATGTCTGGTTGTCGGAAGTCGGCGCACCACCCGGACCTGCAGATGTGGTCGCCTCCGGAATTTCCGGTGCACTGCCCGGCCCAAAACCCTCCGTCGGTTTTGTCGCAGACGTCGGTCCACCCGGTCTTAATGCTTCTGTTGTGGAAGCTGCACTGCTTCCCGGCCCCATGCCAGGACCGTTATTGATTCCCGGCCATAATGGAGCCGAAGTTTCTGGTTCAGATTCTGCTGCGGAACCGGATTCCACTGCGGACTCAGATTCGCCTTCGTCTGTGGATTCGGATTCTCCCTCTTCTGCAGACTCAGACTCACCCTCACTGGAAGCTTCTGCTGTTTCTGTTGCAGAGGACTCTGCCTCGGTTTCTTTCTTTGTCTCAGCCGGAGCTGTCGCTGCCGCTGTTGTCTTCTTCGGAATATATCCCTGATCGACTGCTACGCTGCCAATCTCCTCTGCCTCTGTTGCAAGACCACTGACTTCCGCGATCTTTGCACTGATCTCTTTTACCTTTGCAGATGGCTCGTAATTTTCCTCACCAAATAAGAAATTGTGGAGGCTGATTACGTTGCTCTCTAATGTCTGCGGAATTACGCAGGAAAGCTTGTTGCTGCCAATCTTAATCTTTACCTCACCACGGGCTGCCGGAAAACCGGTTGTCTCACTAAGATGGTACTTGCTGATACCACCAGCAAGAGAAAGAAGTTCTTCCCACTTGATATTGGTGGAGCTCATTTCCATAACATGACCAACCACACTGTTGAGCGTAGCCAGATCGGCGTGTTTGAGTTTTTCGAATGCCTTTGTTAAAATAATTCTCTGGCGCTCCGTACGTGCATAGTCACTGTCCATCAGACGGAGACGTCCGTACGCAACTGCCTGTACACCATCCAGATTATGAACACCCGGAGCCTTTAACTGTACAGAACCGATTCCGGTACCTTTTACCGTCTCTGTAATAAATGCATTGATATAATAGAACTCAGATTTACTGATATCGATCTCAACACCACCGAGGATGTTGATCACAGTCGCTACCGCTTTCCAGTTGAAGGTCGCATAATGTGTGATATTCAGATCCAGGTTCTTGTTGATCGCCTTAACAGCCGCTTCCGGACCGCCGGATGCATAAGCTGCATTGATCTTGTTGTAAGTATTCTTGTCAGAAACGTTCAAGTAGGTATCACGGAACACAGATACCAGTTTGATCTCTCCAGTCTCACGATTCAGGTTCGCAATCATGATTACGTCGGATTGGTTTCCTTTTCCAAGAGAGTTATCTCGGGAATCCACACCAAAAACTGCCACCGTCAGGAATCCTTTTTCCATCTGTTCGCGTTTCTCTTCTGTCAGGTTGAGGTTCTGAACTTCCGGAGCCTTGAAATCCACCTGATCCATACTGTCGACTTTGTTATCAAAGTACTTATATATACCAATTCCGGCCGCTGCGATCACAGCAAACAGAACCAGAATCACAACAAGAATGATCTTTTTGGTTTTGTTCTTTTTCTTTCTTCTGCGATATGTGGCACGGGCACTGTTTGCAGACTGGACTGTCTGTGCCCCACGAGGAGTGCCTGCTGTATCACTGGTACGCTTGCGGCTTCGTTTTGCCCTTGCACGCTCTAATTCATCATCATAATTCATTCGTTTATCCTCATCTTAATATGCGTTTTTATTGATAAATCCCTTAAATGCAGTTAAAAATAAGATCTTAAAGTCGAATCCCAGAGACCAGTTCTCAATATAGTAGAGATCGTGCTCGATTCGCTTGATGATCGAGGTGTCTCCACGATAACCATTGACCTGGGCCCATCCGGTAATACCCGGACGAACCTGATGTTTGATCATATAGCGTGGGATTTCTTCTTTAAACTTTTCAACGAAAAACGGGCGTTCCGGACGCGGACCCACCAGACTCATATCTCCAAACAGAACATTGAAGAACTGCGGAGTCTCATCGATGCTGGTACTTCGGATGATTTTTCCGATCGGAGTAACACGGGAGTCACCCGGAGTCGTCCATCTCATCTTTTCTTTATTCGGATCCTGTACCGTCATGGAACGGAATTTGTACATTTTAAATGGCCGGTTGTGAAGACCAACACGCTCCTGGCAGAAAATGATCGGTCCCGGAGATGTCAGCTTGATTGTAACCGCCACCACCAGCATGATCGGAGAGAACAAAATAATTGCCACAATCGCACCAAACACATCTACTGCACGCTTCATAGCTGCATTGAGCATACCATTGAGCGGTACATGTCGGATGTGGACTACCGGCATTCCGAGCAGATCTTCCGTATACGGAACCGTCGGAATCACATTGCCGTAATCCGGGATAAATTTTGTATGAACACCAGATTTTTCACATAAGTTTACGATATGGCGGAGCTTTTCGTATTCACTCAGGCTCAGTGTGATCGCAATCTCATCAAGAGAATTCTGTTCCAAAATATATGTCAGGTCTTCCAGAGTACCAATCACTTTCATGCCCTTGTACTCGATTCCGCGTTCATGGTTGTCATCTAAGATTCCACGGATCTGATATCCCCATTCCGGATTCGAACGAACACGGTCGATAAATCCCTTCGCCGCATCGGAGTAACCAACCAGAAGAATATGTTTCTGATTATACCCCTTTGAACGCATGGAACGGAGGACGATACGGATTGCATTACGCTCCGCCGTGATCACGATTACGTTGATCACATGGAAATAAACAACCAGCCTCTGGGAGAAGTTGAACAGATATGGATTCTTTCGCCCAAGATACAGCACCAGACCAAAAATCAGAAGACCGATTGTATTCGCTTTTAATATTTTTCCAAATTCATTCCTTCTGCCAAGTACACGCTTCGGTGTGTAAAGATTAAAGAAGGAATATAAAAGCAGATAGCCCGGAACAATAAAAACTAAGGCTGCAAAGTAGAAATCTGCACCCAGTGTTTTATTTCCAAGCATTTGTGCCCAACCGCTTCCGATGACGATGTACCACGCAAAAAGGTAGGAGAACGCGGTCACGAGCGCGTCCAGCACCACATGAAGACGGTTCAGGCTTGACTGATTATCTTTAATCATATTGTTTCACCAATTGTTGTTTCAATCCTTTGTTTCAGGGAATCATTCACTACAGAATGATTCCATCATAATTAGTATACACGAAACAAACGGATTTGCATATAAACGATTTCTTAAGAATCTCTGAGTTTTGTTAACATTTGACTTTTTTAGCCAGCTGACGGCGGCCAAACTCATAAATATAGAGAATCGTTCCCCAGATCAGCTCCATCTGGATTTTCATTTCCTCCTTAAAACGATTCGGAAGATTCGGAACTTTTTTACACTGTTTTCTGGTTTTAATGCCTTCTTTAAGACCGGAAAGATATTCTTTTCCAAACCCACGTTTCTTAAAGAACAGGTATTTTACGCAAACACCTGCTGCAAGGCATGGGAAATTGAGAACCATCTGCCAGGTTCCCATGTTTTTGTAATTCAGATATACGTTATTTCTCGCTGCCAGGCGTACTTTAAACGCACTGTAGCGATTGCCTTCTGCACTGGTACCGCTTCCCACATGGTGGACAACGGCTTCCGGACAATAGATATTGTCATATCCGTAAAGTTTTGCACGGTATCCTACGTCGATATCTTCCAGATATGCAAAATGCATCGGATCAAAGTAACCCATCTTTTCAAAGACATCTCGACGGTAAATAGCTGCACATGCACAGGCAGAGAACACTTTGCGCGGTTTGTTGTAAAGCTTTTCAGAACGACCAACACCTCTCTGATATGCCCAGCCGAGCACACTGTACATGTCTCCCGCATCATCCATGAGTTCCGGCTGATACATCTGGAGAATCTTTGCACTGACAGAAAAAATCTTTTCTGAGCGGCCGATGGCGCGCTCCAGTGTCTCCACAAAGCGCGGTTCTACTTTCGTGTCATTGTTGAGAAGCAGGACATATGGGGTATCCGCCGCCTGGATTCCCACATTGACAGCACCGGTAAATCCTGTATTTTCCGGCAGAAAAATGGACGGGATCTCGTGTTCCTTTAACCATTCTACACTGCCGTCGGTAGACCCATTGTCCACCACCAGGATTTTATATTTTTTCGTGGTCTGTTTTTCCAGAGCCTCGAAACAAGGCTCCATAAAATTCAGGCCGTTATAGTTTGGAATAATAATGGTTGTACGTGCTTGCATGTTTAATCCTCCAGAGAAACCTCCAACTTATATGGCTCTCCGATCTTCTCCTTTTTCAGATCTCTCAGAGCAAAGTTGGACTTTCTGAGAGTCAGATTCGGGTTATAATACGGATCTCCGTTTGCCAGAATCTCCGGCCATTTTTTTGCAAATGTCGCAATCTCTCTGTTAAAGCGCGCAATTTTCTCCGGAGTGTCCTCCAGACCTCTGGATTTGGACTCGTAGTGATGAAGCACCGCATACGGTGCGTATACCACTAATTTATCCTGTGCGCGGACTTTCATACAATAGTCAATGTCGTTGAACGCAACAGCCAGTTCCTCAGAGAAACCGCCTGCCTTTTCAAAGACAGATTTTTTGCTCATCATACATGCGGCTGTCACAGCAGAATAATCCTGTGCACACATTGCCCGATGGAAATAGCTGTTTTCTGCCTTATGAAGACCGATGAAGGTATGACCTGCGATACCGCCGAAGCCCACCACAACACCTGCATGCTGAATGGTATCATCTTCATAGAGAAGTCTGGCACCGACTGCACCCACATCTTCTCTCTGGCAGAATCCCAACATTTCTTCCACGAAGTTCTCTGCAATCAGCTCAATATCATTGTTCATAAACAGCAGATAAGCGCCTTTGGCATGTCTGACACCAAAGTTATTGATGGCAGAATAGTTGAATTCGCGCTCCCAGCGCACTACATGAACCTGTGGAAATTCCTTCTGGATCTTCTCATAGTACTCAAACGTTTTCGGATCGGTACTGTTATTTTCCACCACGATAAATTCCAGATTTTTGTAAGTTCCTCTGGTGATCATCGGACGGATACAGTTATCGAGATCCAGCGTATGATCTTTGTTCGGAATGATCACGGATACCAACGGCTCACCCGGAATACGGAAGGTTGTATGGTAAATGCCGTAATCCACACCTTTTTCTACCTTCTCAGCCGGAATTCCCATACGGTCGTAGTGTGCCATGATCGCACGGCTTCCTGCCTCAAAGGCGTACAGCTTGCTCTCCGGGTTGCTGGCTGTGGAATCCTGGTGACAGCGCCAGTGGTACAATACCTTCGGAATGTGATGAATACGTTTCGCACGTTCGGTGCAGCGGAAAATAAAATCATAGTCCTGAGCACCGTCAAATTCCTGTCGGAAACCGCCCACCCATGTGACGAGAAGCTTTTTCACCACAAACAGATGACAGATATAGTTTACACTTGTCAGAAGATCCGGGTTGAAATCCGGTTTAAAGTGCGGATCAAACAGTGCTCCGCCGTCCATATCCAGCTTGTCTTCATCAGAGTAGATCACATCGGTCTCCGGATTTTCATTGATGGCTTTCGCACACTCAAAGAGAGCGTCCGGAGTCATGCGGTCATCGTGGTCCGCAAGAACGATAAAATCACCGGTCGCCATATCCATGGCTGCATTAGTATTTCCTGCGATACCGAGGTTTTCCCCCAGCACTTTGTAACGGATCCTGGAATCCGTGTCAGCATATTTCTTTAAAATCTTCTCCACACTGTGTCCCTTCGGGCTTCCGTCTGCGATGCAGAGCTCCCAGTTCGGATAGGTCTGTTCGATGATGGAGTCGATCATCTCTCTTAAATACTTTTCCGGAGTTTTCCAGACCGGAATTACGATGGAGAATTTCGGATTCAGCTCAAACTGTGTCTCGCGCTGAGCCTTAAGATCCTCTTCTGTTGGCTGAGTCAGTTTCCACCACTCTGCATAATCGTAATCATTGTCCAGCCCCTGGATCTTATGCTTGGATTTGATGATCAGCGCTTTCAGGCCATTTTCCTTAAAGAAATCCCAGGCAACCTGAACCGTCTCCATGTTCATCAAATCTAAGATTTTCTGTTTTCTTTTATGTGCCACGCTGGAACGTTTCGCGATCAGTTCTTCATTGTACTTCTCACGAATCGTTCTTCCGTCTCCGGAAATCACCAGATAATAATCATTTCCTCGCTCATATGGAAACTGAATGTCAAAGCCGAAATCGGTTTCAATGGTTTTCTTGAAATAAATCTGGCTGACATCGTCACGTCTGGTTGGCACATATTTAAAATCAATCGGTTTGCGGTTTGCGTCCTCGACACGGAACGTAATCTTAGACTCCGGAGTCTTTCCGATAGCCCAGCCGTTGAGCTGAATGGAATTTTCTCGGATGCGCACCACGTCAACTTTATGTTTCATAGTTTTCCCTCGTTTTTTATTCTTCGTCGGAATGCTCCTCGAAATTCAAACGCTCTTCTTCAACTACCAGCGGACGTTTCATCACTCTGGCGTTGATGGTCAGAATGTACTCACCTACCAGTCCAATAAAGAAAAGCTGAACAGAACCAAGGAAGCACATTCCAATGAGAAGAGGAGCCATACCTGCTGCAAAACGATCCCAGTAGATCAGCTTCATCACCAGATAAATCAGCGCCACCAGCATACTGATGCCTGCACATCCGCAGCCTGCGATGGTCGCAATGCGCAAGCCCACTTTTGTATAGGAAGTGATGCTGAGCATAGCTGCATCAAATAAACGATATAAGTTGTTGCTGGTCTTTCCTGCACGGCGTTTTGGCTGCTCATACGGGATCTCTTTTCTCTTGAAACCGAGCTCTGCCACGATTCCGCGAAGGAATGGTGTCGGGTCATCCAGTTCACGGAGGACCTTGATAAAACGCTTGTCGTAGAGACCAAAACCTGTAAACTGTTCGATCTGCTCCACATCAGAAAGCTTTTTGATCAATTTATAATAACAGCCTCTCAGCCAGTACATAAGTTTATTTTCCTGACTGGATTTTTTGATACCGATTACGATCTTGTAGCCATTTTCCCACTCATGAACGTACTTCGGGATCATCTCAACCGCATCCTGGAAGTCTGCTGCCATTAAAATCGTACAGTCGCCTGTGCTCTGCAGCATCGCATAGTACGGAGAATTGAACTGACCAAAGTTTTTCGCATTGAAAATACCTTTAATCCCCTTATCTTCCGCACACATACTGCGGATAATGTCTCTGGTCGAATCCTGAGAATCATTGTCAATGAAAATGATTTCATAGGCATATTCCGGAAGGTCACGGCCAAACATCTCGCGCAAAGCATCGGCTAACGGTCTTACGTTTTCTTCTTCGTTATAACATGGTACAACGATACTGATTGTCTTCATATTTTACTCCTCCAGCGTAACCATGACTTTAATCAGGTCCGCAGGTTTTTCCTTCATTAAATACAACGCTTTTTCGATATTGTCAAGTCCCGAAAGCTTATGTGTGACCAAAAGCTCCGGTTCGATTCTTCCATATTTGACCATAGAAAGCATACGCTCAATCCTCACACGCCCTCCGCATGCCAGCTCTGTATGAATGGTTTTACCCGCCATTCCGCGTCCGCCGGAGAATTTAGGGAACGGTAGATTGCCGGTTCCGCCAAAATAATTCACGTTGGATACGGTTCCGATTCCATAGCGCACCATGTCGATGGCCTGAGCAAATACTTCATCGTTTCCTCCACAGACAATCACACTGTCCGTGCCAAGTCCATTGGTGCGTTCCATGACCTGAGCCACGATATCTCCGTTTTTATAGCTTAACACTTCGGTTGCACCAAATCGATATGCCATATCCACACATTTCGGACGGCTTCCCACTGCCAGGATTCTGGATGCGCCGGAAAGCTTCGCTCCTGCAACTGCCATCAGACCGATCGGTCCGATACCCATGACAACCACAGTATCTCCGAACTTAATGTTTGCATTTTCCGCACCTGTAAAACCGGTGGTCACAACATCCACACACATCAGTGCCTGTTCCAGACTGACTCCTTCCGGAATCTTTGCCAGAGTGGTGTCTGCATCCGGGATCAAAAATCTCTCAGAAAATACACCCGGCTGGGTTCTTCCAAGCTGGTGTCCGGAGAATGGCGCACTTGCGTGTTTGAAGTTGCACTCCTGAATGCCTCGATCTCTCCAGTCCGGAGTTATCGCCGGTACCGCTACAATCTCGCCCGGTTTGAAATCACGCACCAGTTCACCAACTTCCAGAACTTTCGCCACACACTCATGGCCAAGTACCAGATTCGGAGCCTTTCTGGAACCGCCTCCAAACACGGTATGAACATCAGAAGAACACGGTGCAACTGCGATCGGTTTTAAAATCGCCCCATATGGAGTCAGAACCGGATCCGGAACTTCCGCCCAGCCGACAACTCCCGGTTCTTTTAATACAAATGCTTTCATCTTATAACTCCTCAATTCGCTCACTTCTAAGTGTCAAAATTCTGACATCCTCGCCAAATCTTGTGCGGATCACATTTGCGATCTCGTCAGAATATCCCGGCGCTACGATCATGATCACATCCACCGGATGTTCCAGGAAATAATCCGGAGCCACGATCGGTAAATGGGATGCCGGTGCGAAACGGCCCTGTTTGAACGGAGCCGAGTCAATGATATAGGAAACACGCTCACAAAGAGGTGTTGTAGATGCCAGGGTAAAGCCCTGGTGGCTTGCGCCCCAGAGAGCAATGGTCTTTTGTTCTGCTGCCAGCCCATCCAGGAGATGGTTGATGTCATTCAGAACGATCTCATGGCCTTTTACAAGGGAGGCAACGATATTTTCGTTTTCATCGATCGTTTTTTCCGCCTGAACTACTGTTTTGGACACACGCGCCTCACGTTCCTCAGCGCTCATCTTCTGAACGATCATGGAAATCGTATCACGGTTGATCATTTCCTCTTCCAGCACTTTAAATCCATTATTTTCTAAAAGATTCCGCAATGCATCGAAGGAATAGTACGCGATATGGTCACGGATCAGCTCGTAATAATTTCCGCGCTCCACAATATATTCCAGCGCCGGAACTGTCACCAGTCCCATTCCGCCGTCAACCAGATTGTTGTAGATGGCGGATAACATCACATCCGGGTACGGCTGATGTTCTAAGAAGTTGAAGGACAGAAATGCATCGTACGGTCCTGCAGAACCTTCCACTTCCGGATCGCCCATAAATTTCTGATCCGCAGTCTCCGGAAATTCTCTCCACACGCAGAGACCATTCTCTCGCGCAATGGAGATCAGGTCCTCTTTGTGTTCCATTCCGAATACCTGCACCGGAAATTCTCTCAAAACATTGATAAATTCACCGCGTCCGCAGCCCATTTCAATAAACTTCTTTCCCTCGAGGCCATAGGTCTCGATCAGATGTTTATACTGGCGGCGGCGCAGTTCCGTCATGGTGGTGGAAAATCCACCGGCGCGGATCACATCGCGGTAATAGTCCACCGGTGTACAGTCAAACTGTACCAGACCACAATCCGGACACTGACGTAAGTTTAATGTAATTCCTTTGTCTTCGCCCACTTCTGCCGCATCCGGAATATTCTGCGCAGACGCCGGGGCATTTTCTAATACAAACAGGGCTTCTTTAGGAAGCTCCGTTCTGCATGCGATACAATAACTCATGGATTCCCTCCGAAAATGTGGTCACAGGTTTCCAGCCTGTCGCTTCGCAGATTTTGCTGATATCCGCCACAAGATTGGCCGGACCTTCTGCATTCTGCGGTCTCTGTCCAAATACATACGTTCCGCGTCCTCCGCAGATCTCATGCATTTCCTTAATATACTCTCGCAGCACACGAACATCGGTGCTTGCAATATTGTAAACACCGGCTTCCGCTTTTTCAATCAGCGCCACCAGTGCAGATACTACGTCTTCAATATAAAGATAGTTCCATTTCTGCGTGCATTCTCCCAGCTTCATCTCACCGTCTGCAAGCCATGTTCTCACACAAGACTCAACCAGGGAGTGCGGATGATCGCCCGGTCCGTATACACTGAAAATTCTTGTATGGATATATTCCATACCAAAGGCCTTACACAAGCCCTCCGCCTGCTGTCCAAACTCCACTTTCGCGATTCCGTATTCAGAAACCGGATTTAACGGATTTTCCTCCGTGATCACCGTATTGCACACACCATATTCCGCCTGAGAACCGGTAAAAAGGAACTTTTTACAGCCGATAGCTCCTGCTGCATGGACAGCCTTCACAGACTGCACCACATTGGACTGCTGCACATCGCGCTTCTTGCGGTTCTCGCTGCCGGAACCATCCCATCCCATGTGAATCCACGCATCCGCAGCCGGAACATAGTCCGTAATCTGCGCAATATCATGAAGATTCAGCTCGATGATCTGGAGCATTTCCTCGCTGCCAACTGGAATCTGCTTATATAAATTGGACATATTAGAGGACCCGGGCCGAACAACTGCATCGACCCGGTATCCTTTCTCTAATAACTGTCTTACGGTTACTGCGCCCAGAAAACTGGTCGCACCTGTTATAACAATTCTCATAAACTCTCTCTTATGCTTTGATGCGCGGAATGATCATGATTTCATCCATCTCTTCGTCCGGAAGGAACGGAGCCAGATCCTCCAGCGGCATGGAAACCATTCTTCCGTCCGGAAGCATCTTCGCTGCAGACTTCGGCTCGAATGCCTGCTCGGTATCTACGAAGATCTCACAGATCACCGGACCTTCGATTGCCATAGTCTTCTCCACGGCATCCGGAAGTTCCTGATTGTTGTGAGCCGCCACATACGGGAAACCGTATGCCCAGGCCAGTTTCTCAAAGCACGGGAAGCTAAGATCACCGCTGTCCTCACCAATTCCAATAAACGGCTGACCAAAATGTGTTCTCTGAGTCTGTCGGATGGAATGATAACCACCGTTATTAATTAAGAAAATTTTGATCGGCATCTTATGGTGGATGATAGTCTGGAGTTCCTGAATATTCATCTGGATACTTCCGTCTCCTGTCATCAGGATAATGTCCTGACTATGGTCTGCCACGCATGCACCGATCGCTGCCGGAAGATCGTAACCCATGGATGCGATCGCAGAGTTGCTGATAAATCTCTGTCCTGGTTTCATCTGGTAGCAATGACCGCCTGCTACGCACGGAGAACCATTGCCAACCACAGTGATCTGACCTTCTTTTGCGCGAAGACCAATCTCATTCATCGCTGCGTAAATGTTCGCCGGCTGTTCCGGACCTGCAGCATAGTGCTTCGGCTGAACCACCGGATATTTTGCTTTCCATTCCTGACAGCGGTTTACCCACCAGTCAACAGCTTCCTTATCTTTCGGACCACATTCCTCAGATACGGACTCCTCTTCCAGAACCAGTTCCAGTTTCTCAAGCAGATCCTTTACATCTGCATGAACCGGCATATCCGTATGAACGCTCGGTTTCTTTAACTCTTCTGCATCGATATCATTGTAAATAACATAAGCTTCTCTCGCCCATGTCTGATAGTTGAAACCAACCTGACGAATGGAAAGGCGGCTTCCCAGGGACAGAACCAGGTCACTGTTCTGAACCGCAAAGTTACCAGGACGGTCACCCATATTACCTGCACGTCCTACATACAGCGGATGTGCATCGTACATGCAGTCCTGGCTGTTCCATCCTGTGACAACCGGAATACCTAATTTCTCAACCACTCTCATAAATACGTCGTGTGCTTTACCAATGCGGATACCGTTACCTGCATTGATCACCGGACGCTTTGCTTCTCTTACTTTTTTCAGAATCTCTCTTGCTGTGTCGAGAGATACCGGCTTTGGAAGTGTGATTCTCTTCTCACCCTGACCCGGAATGTCTTCCATGATCATACGTGCTTTGCCTTCCACTTTAATAGCCGCACATGCCATACATGCACCACATCCCTGACCTTTGTTGGTCCATCCTGTACCGCCTGCCTCGTAATCATCTTTATCGAAGCCCCAAAGGTCATCTGTCTCAATATACGCACCCTGTACGTTTACCGGAATGTCTAACCAGCACGGACCCGGTCTGCCAACCTGAGCCAGGTACAGCGCCTTCTCTAAACAGAAACGGATTCGCATCGGATCGATAACCATCTCACAGTACTTTGTCATACTGTCTACGGCTTTGGTAATATCAAACTCCTGGTCACCCATGGCACGGATTCCGAGACCTGTGCTTCTCGCCGTTGTATCATAACGAACCTGACCGGAAATGACTAACATTGGGATGGAATCCAGCCAGCCACCAACAACACCTGTCAGTGCGTTTGTACCGCCAGGACCTGTTGTCACACAAAGAGCCGCAATTTTATTGTGAATTCTCGCATAGCTTTCCGCTGCGATCGCACTTGCCTGTTCGTGGTGATTGTACCAGCATTTGAGACCCGGTTCATGGCCCAGACCGTCGTTTAAATGCATCGCACCACCGCCTGTGATCATAAATACATCTTTAATTCCTTCTTCTACTAATCGCTTTGCGATGTAGTTGGAAACTTTCATTCTCATAGTCTGTTAACTCCTCTCATATAGCAAATATAGCTTTCCCATATGCATACCTCTTTTCATTCTACCACAGATTACAAGGACAGTCCAGTCATTCTACAGGGGTTTCCTCCCTTGTCACGGACTGGCAGCTCTTCCATCATCCCTCTATGGATTTTTCATACACCATACTATTATAATCAGTCCGTAAACAGCAACTGAACGCGCCGCTTTCTGGCGCACCAGACAAAAAGGAGAGATTTATTATGAAAAAACAGACACAAATGTTCGCAGTCCTGTCTGCGGCTGCTTTTATGGCATTATTTCCATCTTTTATCGGACAGCCTCAGACTGCATACGCTGCTGAATGCGGCTGGACAGAAGAAGACGGTTCCATGGTGTATTACGATGAAGACGGAGAACTTCTGACTGATACCTGGAGAAAAGAGGGAAATGACTGGATTTACCTGAACGAAGACGGTCATATCTCCAAAAATCAGAAAATCGATGAGTTTTATGTAGATGCCGATGGAAAAATGGTAAAGAATTCCTGGGTGGAACTGGCCAACGAAGACGATCCGGATTCTCCAGAAGCCCCTGCTTCTTTCTGGTATTACTTTGACGAGGACGGAAAATCCGTCACTTCCAACTGGTTAAAACAGAATGAAAAATGGTACTATTTTGATGAATCCGGTCACATGCTCACAGGAAAGGTGAACATTGACGGCTCCTGGTACTATCTTGGTGATGAACATGACGGTACGATGAAAACCGGCTGGATCCAGTTGAAAGAAAATGCTTTTACTCCGGACTCTGAGGAAGGCTGGTACTATTTTGCAAAAAACGGTAAGATGATCGAGACACAGTACGACAGAAAAATTGACGGAAATTACTATACATTTATCGATGGAAAAATGCAGACCGGCTGGGTGGCGATGCCGAAAGATGAGAATACAGTGACAGAAGCAAGCGACAGCAATGCAGACGCTATTGCTCCGACCATCGCTGACTACCAGTACTACGGTGCGGAAGGCGACGGAAAACGTGCGAACGGCTGGCATACTATCGAAGGGATCGAGGGCATTCACGACATGGACGAGACTTTCACCTTCTACTTCCGCGGCGGTAAAGCACTTCATTCTGAAAAGAACGGCAACCAGCTTTTCACTGTAAATGGCAAGAAATATGCATTTAACGAGCTCGGTGAAATGCAGACCGGCCGTGAGATTGTGAATCTGGCAGATGGTGAAATCGCAAACTTCTACTTCGGCGAAGACGGTGTGATGAAGACCGGAAAACAGACCATTTACAATGAGGAAACAGGCGAAAATGACACCTGGTTCTTCTATACAGAAGGTGACAGAAGAGGGCAGGGCTTCCATGGTCTCCGTGACAACACCCTCTACGTTTACGGAAAACGTCAGGAAGCAACTTCTGATCAGAAATATGCTCCGGCAGTTCTTAATGAGACCACTTACCTTGTGAACACAAGCGGTAATGTACAGAAGGCCTCCTCTTCCTCTACTTCCGCTGTGAAACCGGAACTTGGCCGTGGGTTTAAAGATTTCAAAGATAACAACGGAAAAACCTGGACAGTTGATATAAACGGCATCGTGCAGTAAGCTTGCGAAACACACCCGTTTTGCTTCCTGCACACCCACTTTGCAATCAATAAAAAAGGCTTCTGCCGGATGTGGCAGAGCCTTTTTATTTTTCTGTCATATATCGTCCGATCAATCGGTTCATTGTCATTCTCATCTGGTCAATGATTGCCAGAAGCTTTTCGTTTTCTTCCCGCAACCGCCGGTTTTCTTCTTCCAATTCGGCCATGCGTAATTCGATACTCATGATTAAGCCCCCTTTGCATGCCGTCATTCTTTTCCATCTTATGTTCCATTATAAGGCCAAACCGAAGCAAAATAAAAGATTTTTCGACCGCAAGTTTCGACAAGTTTTTTTCTATGGCGGTACCTCCAGGCAATTTTCTTGCACTCTCTGTATGTTCTGTGCTATACTTGTGACAGAAAATTCAGTAGTATTCAGGAGGTACTCCATGGTAAGAAAAGCAGATATTGTTTTTAAAGATAATGTACGCGGTGGCGAGGGAACTATCGAATTCCGTCACATCTTATCCGCAGATGAATTGATGGGACACGGTACTATTTACGCACACCTTATTGTTCCGCCGCATTGCAGCCTCGGTTTCCACCAGCACGTGGAAAACACAGAGCCGTACTATGTGCTCAAAGGCAAAGGAATCTTCGTAGACAATGACGGCTCCAGACATGAGATCGTTCCGGGTGATGTTTGTGTTATCGAGGTGGGCCAGAGCCACGCGGTTGAAAATCCATTTGAAGAGCCGCTTGAGTTCATGGCGCTGGTTATCAACCAGAGAGGGAAGATGACGGAGTAAAATGTGGATTTAGGTTAGTAAAAATAAAATAGAGGCATCTGTAGAAAATCCCGTACTATCTCAAAAACGGCTGACTACCTTTGCTTCACTTCGTTTTATTCGCCCTTACGCCGATCGCGATAAGGACGTTTGCGATCTCTGTAAGGGCGCAAAACTTGTGAAGCTCAGTCGTTCAGCCTATCATTTGAGATATGTAC
>JAZOVL010000115.1:0-8828 GCA_045658685.1 Pilosibacter sp. | reverse complement strand
GAGACTTGATCGAGGAGGGAATCGAAAGGATTTCCTCTAATGAACTGAGTGCAAGGATGAAAGTAACTGCATCCCAGATTCGTCAGGATTTAAATAATTTCGGTGGTTTTGGCCAGCAGGGATATGGTTATAATGTCAGATACCTTTATAACGAAATCGCAAGGATCATTGGTATCGACAGACAACATAATATTATTATCATCGGTGCAGGTAATCTTGGTCAGGCGATCGCTAACTACGCGAACTTCGAAAAACGTGGTTTTATGATCAAAGGTATGTTCGATATTAACCCGAGACTAATCGGTCTTGTAGTACGCGGTGTTGAGATTCGCGGTATCGATGATCTGGAGAAGTTCATTGTTGAAAATGAAGTGCAGATTGCGGCTTTGACAATTCCGAAGACCAAAGCACCGGAGATTGCGGAACGCCTTGTAAATGCAGGTATTAAAGCAATCTGGAACTTTGCACATATGGACTTAAATGTTCCTGAAGATGTGGTGGTGGAAAATGTACATCTTTCTGACAGCCTGATGCGCCTTTCCTATCGTGTAAGCAGTATGATGGACGAGCGTGAGAGAAAAGAGAAAGAGCGTCTGGAGATGGAAGTATAAACCAGCAGGAAAGTGGACGGGATAATTAACATGTTGACTGGAGTTGGCTGTGATTTGATCGAAATTGAACGTATGAAAAAGGCCTGTGAAAAAGAGGCCTTTTTATTGCGTGTATATACGGAAGAAGAGCGCCGGCAGGCAGATGGAAGACTATCTGTGCTTGCCGGCACTTTTGCTGTGAAAGAGGCGGTGGCCAAGGTACTTGGAACCGGATTCCGCACCTTTATGCCAAAGGACGTAGAGGTGTTACGGGACGAACTGGGAAAACCATATGTGATCCTCCATGGAAATGCGAGAAAAGTGGCGGAAGAGAGAAAGATTACCAGAATCGAAGTTTCGATTTCTGATACAAAAGAATTTGCCATGGCTTTTGCCGTGGGTGAGGGGGAAGGTTCATGAGGTATCTTGTAAATGGCAGAGAAATGAAAGCAATTGATAAGCGTTCTATTCATGAATATGGAATCCCTTCTTTAGTATTGATGGAACGTGCAGCACTGGAAGTAGCGAAGGAAGCAGAAAGGATGACTGGGATTGGGAATCTGTGTGCGGATTCACGAAAAGGTGTGATCTGGTCTGTCTGTGGTCTGGGAAATAACGGTGCGGATGGTGCAGCAGCAGCCCGTATACTGCATTTACATGGATATACTGTGGCAATTATTCTTCCGGCGGTGGATGGTCGGATGAGTGAAGAAATGGAAGTCCAGTTATCGATCGCAGAGAAGCTTGGAATTCCGATTCATCGTTTGGATGAATTTATTCCAGGTGTTTGCGATGTGGTCATCGATGCGGTTTTTGGAATCGGACTGACAAGACCGGTGGAAGGGGCGTACGCAGATCTTGTGGAACTGATCTGTATGCAAAGAGATGATTTTGGTGCAAAAGTTGTCTCTGTGGATATTCCGTCAGGAATCAGTTCTGAAAGCGGAGAGATCCTTGGCAGTGCAGTTTGTGCAGATGTAACAGTAACATTCGGTGAAATGAAACTTGGTCATGTTTTGTTCCCGGGTCGTGAATATAGTGGAAATGTGGTTGTGGCAGACATCGGTTTCGTTCCGATGGACAATGAAAACGCGGAGACTTATGTGCTTGCACATACAAAAGAAGATTTAAAGAGAATCCCCAAAAGAAACGCTTATTCCCATAAAGGAAGTTATGGAAAGATACTGGTAGCTGCAGGTGCAAAAAATATGGCTGGGGCGGCATATTTTGCAGCTAAGGCCGCTTATCGAATCGGAGCGGGTCTGGTGAAAGTGTTGACAGTGGAAGAGAATCGGAGCGTGATCCAGGAGAAACTTCCAGAGGCAATTTTGTCTACGTACTCTTCCGAATGGGCATCTCATGAACCGGGAGAATTCAAAGAGTATATCAGAAATCAGACAGACTGGGCCGATGTGATCATTCTTGGTCCGGGGCTTGGTACGGAAGAATACAGCCGCACGTTGGTGGAAGCTGTACTGGAGTATGCTTATGTTCCGATCGTACTGGATGCAGATGCGATCAATCTGGCAGCCAGATATCCATATTTAAAAAACTTCTTTACAGAGAATATTATTTTGACTCCGCATTTATCAGAGTGCTCCAGACTGGTTGAAATGACTGTGGACACAATTCGTGATTCGTTGATTGATACGGCTCGTGATCTGTCGGAAAAATATGGCGTAACTTGTGTTTTAAAAGATGCAGCGACCGTGATTGCGAGAAAAGATGGAAAAATATTTGTAAATATGAGCGGATCTTCGGCCATGGCCAAAGGTGGATCCGGAGATGTGCTCTGCGGAGTGATTGCCGGCCTTTTGGGAATTGGTATGGAGGAATGTGAAGCAGCTTCACTTGGGGTTTATGTTCATGGATTGGCAGGAGAAGCAGCAGCAAAGAAATTTGGAGTTCATTCCGTATTGGCAGGAGAACTGGCAGATTGCATTGGGGAGGTTGTCAATGAGACAGTTTGAGCGAGCGTACGCAAAGATTCATCTGGATCGAATTGAAGAAAATATGAAGGCCATGCAGGCAAATCTGACTCCTGGAACCAAGATATTCGGTGTAGTGAAAGCAGATGGGTATGGACATGGTGCGATTCCAGTGGCAAAAACCATTGATCCGTATGTATTCGCCTATGCGGTAGCGACTGTGGAAGAAGCATTTCAGCTTCGCGGACACGGTATAACAAAAGATATTTTAATTCTGGGCGTGGCTCCGGAGGGAAGCTTTGAAGAGGTTATCCGTCAAGATATCTGCATGACGGTTTTTCAGATGGAAAAGGCAGAACAAATATCGAAACTGGCGATTTCTCTGGGGAAAAAAGCGAGAGTCCACATTGCAGTAGACACAGGAATGAATCGCATTGGATTTACACCGACAGAGCACTCCGCAGATACTGTAAAGGACATTGCGGCGCTTCCGGGGATTGAGACTTGCGGATTGTTCACACATTTTGCGAGGGCAGATGAATTTGATAAATCTTATACAGAGGAACAGATTCAGAAATTCCGAATGTTTAAAAAGTTCCTGGACGAACGACAGGTGGAGATTCCGATCACACACTGCTCGAATAGTGCTGGGATCATGGATATGATGAAAGCCAATATGGATGCTGTCCGTGCAGGTATTACCATTTATGGTCTGTATCCATCCGATGAGGTGAAAAAGGGCCAGATGAAGATCCGGCCGGCCATGGAATTAAAAAGCTTTATAACATATATCAAAGAAATCGAAGCAGGAAGTGCAGTAAGCTACGGTGGGACTTTTGTGGCAGAAAAAAACATGACGATTGGAACAGTGGGAATTGGATACGCAGACGGTTATCCAAGGAATGCTTCCGGAAGAGGTCACGTTTTGGTTTGTGGAAAACGGGTTCCGATTCTGGGAAGAGTGTGTATGGACCAGATGATGATTGATCTGACAGACGTTCCGGAGGCTGCAGAAGGTGCAGAGGTCACGCTTCTTGGCAGAGATGGGGTGTTGGAAATTTCTATGGAGGAATTGGCAGAAGCCAGTGGTGGTTTCCATTATGAAATTCCATGTATCATTGGAAAACGTGTTCCACGTGTGTATGTAAGGAATGGAGAAGTTGTCGGAACCCAGACTTGTGAAAAGTATGAGCTGGAAGGGTTCTGATGGTGAAATAACGGGCAAAACGTCATTGTTCTGCATAACTTAATCGTAGGATGTCAATACTATCGGTACAGAAAAAGAAACCGAAAGCGGAGAGTGAAGCGATTGATTATCAGACGTGGTGATATTTATTATGCAGATTTACGACCGGTCGTGGGCTCTGAACAGGGAGGAGTGCGACCGGTCCTTATTATACAAAATGATGTGGGAAATAAGCATAGTCCGACCGTGATCTGTGCGGCGATCACATCGAAAATGAATAAAGCAAAACTTCCAACTCACGTGGAATTATCCTCAAGAGATTGTGACATGGTCAAAGATTCCGTAATTTTACTGGAGCAGCTGCGCACCATCGATAAGCAGAGGCTGCGTGAAAAGATCTGCCATATTGAAGGTGATCTGCAGGAAAAAGTTAATGCAGCACTAAGGGTCAGCCTGGAACTTCTTACATAACTGAAGTGAGAAGAGAGTTGACGAAACGTAGACGAAATGCTATATTTACGATGTTATGCTTAAATATGCAAAGAAAAGGAGAGTTTTATTTTACAATGGACGATGGTAATTCGTGGATTGGAATCTTGTTGTTAGGAACAGCGTTTGTAGTTTATTATCTGATCTATGGTTTTGGAGCAGCCATTCAGGCACTTAACACAAGTGCATTGGAAGACGAGCGGGACGAGGGAAATAAAAAGGCAGAGCGTCTTTTACATATCCGGGAAAATCCGCATGGGTTTGTCCAGACCAATCAGTTGATCACAATGGTTTTCAGCCTTACGATGGGTGGAAGTTCGCTTCCGTATATCATGGGCTGTCTGAAAACACTTTCTGGGAAGCTTCCGCATATCGGGGCAATTCCGGCTGTGGTCATGAATGTTGTTATCTATGTGCTGGCGATCGCAGTACTTTCTTTTGTACTGGTGTGCTTCGGTATTATTATTCCGAAATGGCTGGCTATAAAGAGTCCGATCCGTTTTTGTTACAAAGTACTTCCGATTATTGACCTCTTTATGAAGATCTGTGCACCGCTTACAGCAACCATGGAATTTGTATCTCACATTATTTTGATCATCGTTGGAATCGATACGCATGCGAAAGATGATAAGGTGACAGAGCAGGATATCATGTACATGGTCAATGAAGGTCATGATCAGGGTGTATTAGAAGCCAGTGAGGCAGAGATGATCACAAACATTTTTGAATTTGACGATAAAGTGGCTTCTGACATTATGACTCACCGAATGAATATTGTTGCACTTGAGTGTACGGTTACGTTACAGGAGGCAATGGATTTCATCGTAAAGGAATCAATAAATTCAAGACTTCCGGTATACGGCGAAGATATTGATAATATCATCGGTATCCTCCATATGCGTGATGTGCTTTATTTTGCAGAGATTACCGAATACCTCAAGCAGCCGATTGGTCAGATCGACGGACTACTCCGAGAACCGCATTTTGTCCCGGAGCACAAAAATATCAATGCTTTGTTCAAAGAGATGCAGTCTGAGAAGATTCATATGGAGATTGTCATCGACGAGTACGGTCAGACAGCCGGTCTTGTGACAATGGAAGATATCCTTGAAGAAATCGTGGGAAATATCATGGATGAGTATGACGAAGAGGAAGTGGATATTGTTTCATCCGACAACAATACATTTCAGCTTGCGGGAACTTCACTGTTAGTGGATCTGGAAGATACACTTGGAATTGAATTTGAGGAACAGGATAAGGAGAATTTTGATACCCTTAATGGTTTCCTGACTTCCCGTCTCGGTCATTTGCCAAAGGAGAATGATAAAGACATTCATTTTGGCGGATTTGTATTCAGCATTGTAAAAGTTGAAAATAGAACGATCAAGCTTGTGGATGCGACACGTGAAATCGTGCAGCAGACAGAAGCGGAAGCGTAGAGAGTTAATGCTTCTCCCCGGACAGTTTTGTGTCATTCTGTCTGGGGAGTCTTGCATTTAAAGGTGGTCTATCGTATACTAATAAGATGGTAGATTATGTGAAAAATGAGGAAATACAAATGGCAATGTTAGTAAAAAACGCAATGATTGCGACCATGGATGCTGCGAAACCACTGGCGGATGCGGCAGTCATTGTAGGCAGTTTTTTTGCATATGTAGGTACAGAAGAGGGAGCAAAGAGATATTTGGTTGAGCATGAAGTGCAGGATGCAGAAATCGTGGATTGTAAAGGCGAGTTTTTAATGCCGGGCTTTAACGACAGCCATATGCATTATCTTCATTATGCAAAGGCGAAGAAAAGTGCGGTAAATTTATCCGGATGCACTTCTTTACGGGAAGTTTTGGAGCGGATGAAAGACGGTTTTGCAAATTTATATGACAAAACCAGCGGACTCTGGCTGACCGGCGAAGGTTGGAATCAGGACTATTTTACTGATGAAAAACGATTCCCGAATTCCAAAGATCTGGATACAGTTACGACAGAATACCCGATGATCATCATGCGTACTTGCTTTCATGTGGCAGTCATGAATTCGAAAGCAATGGAGCTTTTGAATATTAATAAAGAAACTGTGGAACAGTATGGAGCCTTTGCGGAAACATATCCGGACGGAACTCCGAATGGTGTGATAAAAGAAAATGTCTTTGATGATATTAAGGCAAATCTTCCGGCTCCAGGATTAAATGCTCTGCTGGATATGATGATAGAATGTCAGGAAGATTTATTTGCAGCCGGTATTACCAGCATTCAGTCGGATGATTTCAAATACACTCCGGATGGCAGAGCATATGAAATGATGGCATTGATTCGTGAGGCCAGTGAGCAGGGAAGATTGAAAGTCCGAATGGCAGAGCAGGCTCTGCTTACAGAAAAAGAGACCATCGATGAGTTTTTTGATGAAAAAGGATTTGATGACAGCTATGGCAATCGCAGTTTTAAGATTTCTTGCGTGAAGATCCTGACAGACGGTTCTCTTGGTGCAAGGACTGCGTTTATGAGACAGCCGTATGAAGACGATCCGACAACATGTGGTCTGGCGATTTACGAGACCCAGGAGGAGTTGGATTATCTTGTTATGAAGGCACACAAACATAACATGGCAGCTGCTTTACATGCGATCGGTGACGGAGCAGTGGACATGTGCTTAAATGCCATTGAGCGTGCAAGAAAGGAAATGCCCTATCTCCATCCGCGTCACGGTATCGTACATTGCCAGATTACAGATAAGGAACAGATCCGCCGTTTTAAAGAACTGGACGTGATTGCTTATATCCAGCCTGTATTTATCGATTATGATATGCATATTGTATTTGATCGTGTTGGTAACGAGCTTGGAAGTACATCCTATGCATGGAAAGATTACATTGATAATGGTGTTCATGCTCCGTTTGGAACCGATTGTCCGGTAGAAGAGTTTGCGCCGATGCGCGGACTATACTGTGCAGTGACCGGTTGTGATACAAAGGGTAACGGTCCGGCATGGCCAAACCAGATACTGAGCCGTGAACAGGCACTTTATGGCTATACAGCGGCCGGAGCATATGCATCGTTCGATGAAGATGTAAAAGGAAAGATCAAGGCCGGAATGTATGCAGACTTTATCTCTGTAGATACCAATTTATTGACATGTGCGGATGAGGAAATCCTCGATGCAAAAGTGACCGCGACTTACATTGGTGGAAAAAAGGTTTACGGCTAATCGAAATCAAATAGAAAAATTAGGAGATATACATCATGGGAAAAATGAAGGATGGAATGCAGGAGAATAATCCACTCTTACAGGTGTATTTGAAAATTTTGCCGCTGACTGTGGCTGTAGCGGCAGTGATTTTTGTGATTGTGAAGTTGATTTCCGGAATGATCGCTCCGGATCAGTTAATATTAACTGCAAAGTACAACGATTTCGAAAAAGGTGCGGTTCTGATGGGACCGATCAGGGTCGCAAAAGATGAGGCATTCGAAAAAGAGATTAAGCAGAAAACAGAAAAGAGCTCTGCATTTACCGATCTTTTAATCATTTTTGAAGGCGGCGAGCTGGAAGAGGAAGAACCAGGCATCGTATCGGAAGATGGCTCCTATTTCTTTATCTACGAAAATACAAAAGTTCCGGAAACGATTTATGTGAAAACTCCTGAGTGGTGGATGCCGGTTTCTTTTGGTGAGGAGAATCAGATTCCGCTGCAAGTTGGAGCAAAGATTGATCTTCCTGAAGACATTGGGCCGTTGGCAGAAGGAGAGGAGAAATTCGAGATCACAGGTGTAGAAACTACAAAAATTTCTACCGGTATCTTCAATGTGACTGTAACTATGACAGCTGCGGGCGATGTAGTACCGTCCGATGTGAAACTGATCATGGGCGAGGAAGTGTTTGAGGAATGGGATGGAAGTTCTGACCTTGTTTACAATGAGGAGACAGGCTTTGAGGATAGAACTCTTGTATTCCGCTATAATCGCAGCCTGAGGGAAGATATCTCCGATTTGCTTGAAGATGCAATCGTAGAAGTGCAGGAGTGTACAGTTCGCAAAGTATTTAAAGAAGGAGAGTACTCTGTGAATTTAGACGGTGTGAAGGTTGTAGAAGTGGATTAAGTGTGGATTTAGGTTAGTAAAAATAAAATAGAGGCATCTGTAGAAAATCCCGTACTATCTCAAAAACGGCTGACTACCTTTGCTTCACTTCGTTTTATTCGCCCTTACGTCGGTCGCGATAAGGACGTTTGCGATCTCTGTAAGGGCGCAAAACTTGTGAAGCGCAGTCGTTCAGCCTATCATTTGAGATATGTACAGGATTTTCTATCAGATACTATTTTATTCTTTACTAATCTAAGTACACTTATTAACAATCAGGCTTCACATTTACTGAAAAATGCCAATAATCTTAGGGATGTGCAGTTACGGGTATTTAATTAAGGCAACTTGACTATGAAAAAAGTCCCAAGGCTGACAGGTGTTTTCAAGAAGGACCATAGAATTCTGTCGGTACTTGGCGCATCCGCGCCTTAGTACCGTTACGAAATTCTCTGAGCGAAAGTGGGTCCGCTTGAAAATTCCTGTCAGCCTGGGACTCTTTTATTACCAAGTTGACTAAGTTAAATACACACGTAATTTCTTAAAAAACTGTGAAAAACCTTTTCA
>JAZOVL010000114.1:0-6265 GCA_045658685.1 Pilosibacter sp. | reverse complement strand
CAGTCTGCGGAGCAAGGATGTCACGCTCAAAGTATACATAACCGCGAACGAATGCAGTTGTGATCTCTTTGATCAGAAGTTCTCTGTCCATGATGTAGATATTCATGGAGAGATTCTGTACACCGTCTTCCTGAGAATTGATGTAGATCTTCTTTACACGATCATCTTCTAATTTGAGTGTGAAGTATAAGTTGCTGTAATCAGTGCTGTTTTTCATAGCTGCCGGAATCTCTTCCTTCGCATAAGCAACAGTCACATCAGCACCACTTGCAATGTGAGCATCTAACATAGCTTTGAAATCAAAATTCACAGCGATGTTGGAGTCTGACATAACAACATACTTTTCTTTCTGATCTTTCAGAGTCTCAAGAATGCTCGCAAGACCATCAACACGACCTGCATAAACCTTCATACCCTTCTCGGAGTACGGCGGGTAAATGCTTAAGCCGCCATTCTTACGTGTAAGGTCCCACTCACGGCCGGATCCAAGGTGGTCCATAAGAGAATGGTAATTGTTACGTACAAGAATAGAAATGTTGTCGATTCCGCTTGTAACCATGCTGGATAAGATGAAATCTACCATACGATAACGACCGGCAAACGGGATAGACGCCATAAGACGCTCGCTAACTAACTCAGAAACATAGCCATCATAGGAGTTTGGGAAAATAATACCCAGAGCATTTGCGTTGGAGTTTACCATTGTTCTTCACCACCTTCTACGTTTTTGCTAACCATTGCATTCGGACCAATCTTTGCGTTCGGACCTACAACAACGCCAGGACCTACAGTTGCAACACCTTTTTCGTCAGCTGTCGGCATAGCACCAACGATCGCGTTCTCACCGATCACAACGTTCTCAGCAACGATACAGTGTTTCACAACAGCACCTGCTTTAATTACGGAACCACCCATAACTACAGCATCTTCAACCTCTGCACCCGCTTCAACCTTAACGCCGGCGAACAGGATGGAGTGTTTTACATTACCGTCAACACGGCAGCCATCTGTGATCATGGAGTTTTCTACAGTTGCATTTGCGCCAATCTTGTGGCCTGTCATACCGGAGTTACGGCTGTAGATCTTCCAGTTCTCATCGAACAGGTCAATACCGGAATGCTCCGGATCCATAACTTCCATATTAGCTTCCCAAAGGGAAGAAATTGTTCCTACGTCTTTCCAATATCCATCAAAGTGGTACGCATACATGTTACGACCGTCTTTTAACAGATTCGGGATAATGTTGTTACCAAAGTCATTCTCAGAATTCGGATCTGCCTCATCCTCTTCCAGATATTTCTTAAGAATATCCCAGTTGAAGATATAGATACCCATGGAAGCCAGATTAGACTTCGGATTCTTCGGTTTTTCCTGGAACTCAGTAATCTTGTCATTCTCGTCAGCTACCATAAGACCGAAACGAGATGCCTCTTCCCACGGAACTTCCATAACTGCAACGGAGAATTCAGCATTTTTCTCTTTGTGGAAACGTAAGAAATCGCTGTAATCCTGTTTACAAATCTGGTCGCCGGAAAGAATAATTACGTATTCCGGATCATAGCGCTCAATAAACGGAATGTTCTGGTAAATCGCATTGGCTGTACCCTTGTACCAGTCAGAACCGGAAGCCTTCTGGTACGGCGGAAGCACATGAACACCACCATAGAGACGGTCAAGGTCCCACGGCTGTCCGTTTCCGATGTACTCATTTAAAACCATCGGCTGGTACTGTGTAAGAATACCTACTGTGTCGATACCGGAGTTTACGCAGTTAGAAAGCGGGAAATCAATAATACGATACTTTCCGCCAAAAGGAACTGCAGGTTTTGCTAACTTCTGTGTCAGAGCATAAAGACGGGATCCCTGACCACCAGCAAGCAGCATCGCAATCATTTCTTTTGCCATAATATCTCCTCCTGAATATTTTTCAAATCGGTTAGTTGAATTTTACCACATTTTTTTCAAATTCGATACCCTTTTTGTGTAAAATATTTAATTTTTTACTATTTATTTTGTAAAAAACAAGCCATAATATAGTTACTGACATCCATACCGAATTCTGTCAATCGAAAGTGATCGCCATCTTTTTCGTCAATTTCCGCACCGCCTTCATGAATCAGACGTTCCAAAAGTCCCGGATACACAGACTCTGCAGTCACACCAAACCGCTCTTCAAAGCCTTTTATGGACACTCCTTTTACCAGACGGAGTCCCACAAAGAAGTATTCCTCCTGCATGTCCTGCTCCGTAAGGACCAGCTCATCAAAACGTCCTCCCGGTTCCTGTTGGAGATACGCTTCCAGATCACTGTTATTGCAGAAACGACAACCGTCCACATAGGAGGACGCGCCAAGTCCTAACCCCAGGTACGGAACTCCGGTCCAGTACCCCACATTATGCCTGCATTCTTTTCCCGGCTTCGCATAGTTGGATATTTCATAGCGCTCGTATCCCATATCCTCCAAGATTGCTTTGGTTCTATGATACATCTCACGCTCAGAGTCTTCATCCGGAAGCAGACCGTCACCACGCCCTTCTCCATATTTCTCGTAAAATGGAGTACCTTCTTCGATGATCAAACTGTATGCAGAAATATGCTCCGGTTCCAGTTCTGCCACACGAGTCAGGGTTTCTTCCCAGCTTTCCACCGTCTGGCCCGGAAGTGCAGACATCAGATCCACATTGATATTGCCAAAGCCGCAGGCCCTGGCCATCTGATAGCTCTCCAAGAACTCCTCGTACGTGTGGATCCGTCCCAATAGCTGCAGTTCTCTTGCTTCCGTAGATTGCAGCCCAAAGCTGATACGGTTAATCCCGGCATTTTTGTACGCACAAAGCTTTTCTTCCGTTACTGTACCTGGATTGGCTTCGATCGAGATTTCTGCTGTTTCTTCTATATTAAAAGATTCTCGAACAGCCTGCATGATCGCGCTCATCTGCTCTGCTTCTAATATCGACGGGGTTCCGCCTCCAATAAATATAGAAGTAATCTGTCTGTCCTGATATTGTTTTCCCTCCCAGCGTATTTCCTTCATCAATTTTTCCACATATTGCTGCATGACCTCTTTTGTCTGTGGAAAAGAAAGGAAATCACAATATGCGCACTTTCTGGCACAGAACGGGATGTGTATATATAATTCCATATTTTCATTCCTCAATTTAAAAGAAGGGTGCTGCAAGCACAGCACCCTAAAACAGGAAACGTAAACTCCGCGGCGCTCCGTTTGCGCAGCGGGTAACTTCGTTACCCTTTACTCTTCGTCTAACTTCAGTACGCTCATGAAGGCCTTCTGCGGAATTTCCACATTACCTACCTGACGCATACGCTTCTTACCTTCCTTCTGTTTCTCAAGAAGTTTCTTCTTACGAGTGATATCACCACCGTAACACTTCGCAAGTACGTCCTTACGAACAGCCTTAACCGTCTCACGGGCAATGATCTTTCCGCCGACTGCTGCCTGAATCGGGATCTCAAACAAGTGTCTCGGAATCTCATCTTTCAACTTCTCGCACATTCTTCTTCCGCGCTCGTAAGCATTTCCGGAGAATACGATGAAGGAAAGAGCATCGACTTCTTCACGGTTGATGAGAATGTCCAGCTTCACAAGCTCGGATCTCTCATAGCCTTTCAGCTCATAGTCAAAGGACGCATATCCTCTGGATCTGGATTTCAGCGCGTCAAAGAAGTCGTAAATAATTTCATTTAACGGAAGCTCGTACTTGAGCAGCGCTCTTGTTGCTTCCATATATTCCATACCAAGATATACGCCGCGGCGCTCCTGGCAAAGAGTCATGATCGCACCGACGAATTCGGTTGTAACCATAATCTCCGCTGTTACGATCGGCTCTTCCATATAGTCGATCTCGGTCGGATCCGGCATATTAGTCGGGTTGGTCAACTCGATCATCTCACCATTTAACTTATGGATGCGGTACACTACGCTCGGTGCGGTAGTAACAAGGTCTAAGTTGTACTCACGCTCCAGACGCTCCTGAATGATCTCCAGTTGAAGAAGTCCGAGGAAACCACAACGGAAACCGAATCCTAAAGCAACAGAAGTCTCCGGCTCGAAAAACAGAGATGCGTCATTTAACTGGAGTTTTTCCAGAGCGTCACGAAGCTCCGGATACTTTGCACCGTCTGCCGGGTAAAGTCCACAGTATACCATGGAAGTTACCTTTTTGTAACCAGGAAGCGGAGCCGCACACGGATTGGTGCGGTTTGTGATTGTATCACCCACGCGGGTGTCTTTTACATTTTTAATGCTGGCTGTCAGATAACCTACCATACCTGCTGAAAGTTCCTCACACGGGAAGAACTGACCCGCGCCGAAAGTACCGACTTCCACAACATCGTAAGTTGCACCTGTCGCCATCATCTTGATCGGAGTGCCTTTTTTCACAGTACCTTCCTTTACACGGAAGAACACGATAACACCACGGTATGGATCGTAAAGGGAGTCAAAGATCAGCGCCTGAAGCGGTGCTTCCGGGTCACCTGTCGGTGCCGGGATCTTTTCAACAACAGCTTCCAATACATCTTCAATATTTAAACCGTTTTTTGCAGAAATCTTCGGTGCGTCGTGAGCTTCAAGTCCAATCACATCTTCGATTTCGTTGGCAACACGCTCCGGATCTGCACTCGGAAGGTCGATCTTGTTGATAACCGGGAATACTTCCAGATTATGGTCCAGTGCCAGATATACGTTTGCCAGTGTCTGTGCCTCAATACCCTGAGCGGCGTCTACTACTAAGATTGCGCCATCGCAGGCTGCAAGGCTTCTGGAAACCTCGTAGTTAAAGTCTACGTGGCCAGGAGTATCAATTAAGTTAAAGATATATTCTTCGCCGTCCTTCGCGCGGTATACGGTACGAACCGCCTGGGACTTAATGGTAATTCCACGTTCACGCTCCAGGTCCATATTGTCCAGGACCTGAGACTGCATTTCGCGGCTGGTCAGAAGACCTGTATGCTCAATGATACGGTCTGCCAGTGTTGATTTGCCATGGTCGATATGGGCAATGATACAAAAATTCCTGATTTTTTCCTGGGAATACTCTGCCATTTATGTTCCTCTCTTCTATAAGATATCTTCTATTGTAATCTATCTTTCAATATAACATTATTTTAGTCTGTGTGCAAGCAGTTTCCCATACTCGGAAGGGCGGATTCTCATAAACAATATTTGACATTATCTGTATTTAGGATTAAACTATAAGAAATGAGACAATTTCATTTAGGGGGATATTTCATGAGTAATATCAAAAAATCGAAAACTCTCGATATGACCGAAGGAAATATTGCGAAGCTGTTGATCACCTTTGCGATCCCGCTCCTTCTCGGTAATATTTTCCAGTATCTGTACAATACCGTGGACAGCCTGGTGGTTGGCAACTTCGTCGGAAAAGAAGCTCTGGCGGCGGTTGGTTCCACTACTTATATCATCAATACACTGGTTATGTTTTTTGGTGGTATATCTGTCGGTGCCAGTGTTATCATCAGCCGCTATTTCGGCGCTCATGATGATGAGACCTTACATAGGGCAATCGAAACAACCATGGCTCTTACCTTCATCGGAAGTGTCCTCTGTACTGTGGCCGGTATTGCACTGTCCCCACTCCTCTTGAGATTTATGGATACTCCGGAAGACGTACTTCCGTCTTCTTCTGTATATTTGAGAATTTATTTTGGCGGTATCACAGGACTGATGGTATATAATATGGGAGCCGGTATTCTCCGTGCGGTCGGTGATACGAAACGCCCGTTATACTTCCTGATCTTCTCCAGTATTATGAATATTGTTCTGGATCTACTGTTCGTTGTTGTGTTTGGTCTTGGCATTGCAGGTGTCGCATACGCAACCGTAGTTGCTCAGATGGTTTCTGCGATCCTGGTCCTGCTGTTACTGACAAAAACAAAAGAGAAATACCGTCTCATCTGGAAAGATCTCCATGTGGATATGCAGCTGACAAAAGAAATCCTTTCCGTCGGTTTTCCGGTTGGTCTCCAGCAGGCAATTACTTCTTTCTCAAACGTGTATGTACAGTCCTATATCAACAGTTTCGGATCTGCAGGTATGGCAGGATGGAGTAGTTTTACAAAGATTGATAGTTTCCTGGCTCTTCCACTTTCCAGTATCGCCCAGGCGATCACGACCTTCACGGGCCAGAACATTGGTGCAAAGAACCTGGACCGTGTGAAAGCCGGTGTTAAGACAGCATTAAAGATCTCCTTCCCATTGATCTTTGTTATGGCTTGCTTCCT
>JAZOVL010000113.1:0-11655 GCA_045658685.1 Pilosibacter sp. | reverse complement strand
TTAGCTTGGCTAGTTTTAAACCGTTCTACTGTTGTTTTAGGTTTTGTTCTGAATGTTCTCATTCATGGCCAATACCTTAGGCCATTTTTATAAGAATTTTCAGGGTTTTACATACTGTTCAGTTTTCAAGGTTCGTGTTGTTGTTTTCAGCAGCAACTCTGATAGTCTATCATAGTTGTTTCTGTTTGTCAACAACTTTTTTCAACTTTTTTATTTTCTTTTTTTCAAGAAAATCTTCAAGTTGAATTCTTTGGTCGAAACCAAAGCTCCGTGAGGTGTTTGCCTCATCGGAGCTTTAATATAACACGTTATTATATGATTGTCAAGCAGATTTGTTGCATTTTTTTAAACAATTTTTTCATATGTTTTTCGTACACAAGATATGCGATTTTTTCCTTATTTTATCTACATTTTGTGGTCGCCATCATCTGCATTTCCATCAAATCTAAAAGTAAGAAAACACACTAAAGCATTAAATTGTATCTGGCAAACATACAATTTATAAGAGGCTTCGGATCAATCCAAGGACTAGATTTGCCAATATATTGTGGTCGTAAAGCCATGACAACCAAGAGCTTGCGTTTACTTGTGCAAATACTATTTGACCAAGCTCTGTTCTGGAGAATATAGTCAGTACAATGCACAGAATCCAGATAAAGATCAATGCCTGCACGCCCCCGAGAACCGCACCGGCAATTTTATTGATGCCGGATAGAATTGGAAGTTTCGCGATCAGGTCCAACCATATCACCATAATCTTCAATGCCAGATAAATAATTACAAATAATACAACAAATATGACTGCTTTCAATACGGTATCTGCAAGATAACCGCCAACATAGTCTCGGAAGAATTCCACTCCCATCATTCGATATACTTCTATATTATTATTTTCAACCAGCAGATTTTTCATCTGCTCGGGTAGGGGCAAATCTTCAATGATGAGCCATTCATCCGCTTTTTGTGTATGACCTTCCAAACCGAGTTCATTCAGAATATCGTCAATGCCGACACTTTCTGCCATCTTCTCTTTCAAGGTCTCATATACCGGCGTATCGTGTTTCAGCCAGTCTGTCACATATGGCATGGTATAGTTTACCGTAACCAGTGTGATCAACATTGCTGTTGCAGATACAGCCAGACGAATAAATCCTTTATAATGTCCGTGGAGCACCATAGCAAGCAAATATACCGCCACAGCGATTTCCAGCCAGTGCTCCGATAACTTCGCCATGATTTCCATAATTTCCCTCTTTTAACTATTACAATACAAATTTTCGAAGCACAGCTGCAACTCCGGCTTCATTATTTGTAACAGTAATATAATCTGCCACTGCCTTTACACTTTCTTCCGCATTTTCCATTGCAACGCCAAACCCAGCCATGCGGATCATAGAAATATCGTTTTCGCCATCACCAAACGCCATGGTCTCTTCCTGACAAATTCCAAGAAGCTCAGCAAGGCGAAGCAGTGCGCCGCCTTTGTCTGCACCTGCTGCATTAATCTCCAGATTGTTTGGAAGCGAGGACGATACAAGAATCCCTGGTTCTTTTGCCAGTACCTCGCGCATTCTTGCTCTTGCTTCCTGCGTTACAAAAAACAAATTGACTTTGTCTACCATCTTGCAATTGCTTCTTATATATTCAATATTATCCGGAACCGGTTTTCTCGTTTTACGCACAAGATCGTGGATGCCCTTATCAGGCACATAATGGGAAAGATTGTCCCAGAATGCCTGCCTTGTATAGCCAATACCTTCCACATATGCGTCGTACATGATATCATCTTCGCTATCTCGGGCAAGTTCCATCATTCTGACAGCGGTTTCTGCACTCAACAGGCAGGAACTGATAATTTCTCCTGTTTTTAAGTCAACTACAGATGCACCGTTTACCGTAATCGCATAGCGAACGCCGGAAAGATTTTTTATCTCTTCCGGAATACCTATGATTGTACGACCAGTAGCTGGCACAATAAGAATGCCTTTCTCTGCACATTCTGAAAATGCCTGTATATTTTCGTCCAGAAGTTGTTTCTGATCGTCTACAAAGGTTCCGTCGAGATCTGTCGCGATCAGTTTTATCGTCATGAATGTTTCCTCCGTTTCACTGATAGAGGGAGTGCTGTTTTTCATATAATAGCTCGCCGAAACATCTGCCTGACCATATTTGAGGCGGACGTTCCGGCGACTGTTTCTACTATATACTATTAGTCAAAGAAATCCTTTTCACGCAGGATCAAGAAGCCGTCTTTATCATATGCCGGAGAGAAGATACTTGTCAACTTTCTGCCAAGTGTTTTTTTCTCTGCTTTATCAGCTGCTTCTTCTATTAAATCTACTGCCGCTTTCTGAGTCAGACGCACTCCGTCTTCCTCCATCATTTCAATGCGCTCATAGAGGGCCAGCATACTCTTTCCGGTAATGCTGCAGTCAATCTCAGATGCGTATTTGCATGCAAACTGTGCAAATTCGTCTGCATCCATTTCGATATCATCATCGTACTCTTCTGCATCATTGTCATCAGAATCATTTTCCTCATATGCGGATTCATCTTCTGCTTCTTCCTCATATGATGTCTCTTCCTTTGGTTCCTCTTTTACAACAACCGGAGCACTTTCGATCTGAACTGCCTTCTCTACTTCTTTCGCAATTTTTTCCTGTACAGCAATTTCTTTTTCCAGAGCCGCTTCTACAGCTGCTTCTGTTTCATTCTGCGTTTTTGCTTCCGAGCCAATGTACTGGAATTTGCTTGCAAGGGATGCATGTGTCGCATGAAGAGTTTCCAGGTTTTCCGGAGTATCGATAAGAACGACGATCATGCCACTCTTGTCATTTTCCATTAGATCATCCAGCTCATTCTGCACTGCGGCAGTCAGACCTGCAGCGTGTTCGATCACAAGGTCTTTTCCTGCGAGTTTATCTGCAACTGCACGGATTCCCTTTTTATTTAACTTTTCGCTGCCGATCTTCGCAACCGGATTCTTATAGCCTAATTCTCTGTGAATCTTTTTCAGGGCTTCGATGGCCATTGCAAGACCCTCTTCCTCGGTCTCCGCTTCAATCATCAGATTGTTCATTTCCGGCTCATCGTCAAGGGGCTCTAACTCAATTTCATCGGCAACAACTTTCGCTTTTTCGCGTTCAAGGCGTTCCTTCTCTAAGCGTTCTGCTTCTTCTTTTTCTTTCTGCGCACGCTCACGGGCAATCTCAGCCTCTCTTTTCGCACGACGCTCTTCTTCCTCACGGCGAGCTTTCTCGCGCTCTTCTTCTGCACGACGAAGAGCTTCCGCTTCCATCTCTTCCCGCTCTTTGGCTGCACGGATTGCTGCACGCTGACGTTCAATCTCACGTTCTGCCTCCGCTGCCGCTTCTGCCTCACGCTCTGCTGCTGCATCTAAAACTCTCTGCGTCGGCTTGATTTCCTTCAGAGAATGCAGGTCATCAAGAGTTCTTGTGGCCTCCATCTCATCTTCTTCCACGATTGCTGTTCTCGGCTCTTCTGCGATCTTTGCCATCTCCTGTGCCAGTTTTTCAGCTTCCTCATCCTCGTGGATACGGATCACATCTGCCTCTGCCGGTTCTTCCGCGAAAACTTCCGGCTCCGGAATTTCTTCTTCTAAAACCGGCTCCTCATCAACTTTTCTGTAAGATTTTGTGCTGTATTCTTCCTCTACGGCACGAAGTTTCGCTTCATATTTGTCACGATTCTCCACAAGATCCATCTGGTACTTGTTGAGAGGTGCATACTCCAGTTTTAAATCCATGGCTTTGTCCACATATTTGCCAAGGCCGAACATCAGCATAATCGTGTCACATGTTGCCACGCACTTATCTTCCAGACCTGCTTTGTGATAAAGCTCTGCCAGCTCATACATCCACTTTTCGTCCAATTCAGAGGATGTATATGCCTCCAATGCACGGATCAGCTGCTCGATCGGTGCTTTCTTCGCTTTTAAAATTAAGTAACGGAGCAGGTACTGACGCGGGTCTTCCTGTGCTACTTCACAAAATTCGCGGTAATATGTCTCCGCTTCGCCAACACTTCCTTCTCTCAGCGCCAGATCTGTCAGTTTATACAGGATACGTTTTCCAACCGGCGCACGCTCAAATGCAATCAGCAGGACTTCCTTCGCCTCCTGGTATTCCTCATTTTTCTCGTAAATCTGGGAAACCATGGACAACAGGCTTCCGTTTCTTACTCGGCGCCAGTCGATGGTATCGCAAATTTTCATTGCAGTCGCATAGTCGCCGCGATTTACTAATTTTTTAATCTGTTCAACTTTTATGTTAAACTCGTACTTATCCATGAATAGTTTCTCCTAGGTTTCCTACAATTCCACACGGCCTTCCAGCGCACGCAGAAGTGTTACTTCATCAATATATTCCAGATCTCCGCCTACCGGTACACCACTCGCGATTCTTGTAACTTTGATCCCTGTCGGTTTGATCAGTTTGCTGATATACATGGCTGTCGTCTCGCCTTCCAGGCTGGAGTTGGTTGCAATGATGACCTCTCTTACATCTTTTTGAAGTCTGGTCATCAATTCTTTTAATTTGATATCTCCCGGGCCGATTCCGAGCATTGGGGAGATCGCACCATGAAGTACATGGTAAACACCCTCAAATTTCCCGGTCTTTTCGTAAGCTGCCAGATCTCTAGGATTTTCCACAACCATGATCACACTGTGGTCACGAACCGGACTCTTACAGATCGGGCAAATGTCCATATCTGTCAGAGTAAAACACTCTTTACAATAATGAACATTGTGCTTTGCATCTCGGATTGCGCCGGAAAGACGGTCCACCTGCTCCTCCGGCATATTGATAATATGGAATGCCAGCCGCTGCGCCGTCTTGTTTCCGATTCCCGGAAGCTTTGACAGTTCTTCAATTAATTTTGAAATTTGGCTGCTGTAGTAATCCATCTTAGAAAGAAAGTCCTCCTAAACCGCCAAGGCCGCCTGTCAGCTCAGCCATCACAGCTGCAGACTCTTCTTCCATCTTGCGGAATGCTTCGTTTGTAGCAGCTACGATCAGATCCTCTAACATCTCAACGTCATCCGGATCAACTGCTTCCGGAGAAATTTTCACAGAAACAACTTCCTTTTTACCGGAAACGGTTACTGTAACAACACCGCCGCCAACAGTTGCTGTGTACTCTTTCTCTTCCAGCTCTTTTGTCTTCTCTTCCATCTGACGCTGCATTCTCTGCGCCTGCTTCATAATATTTGTCATATTGCCCGGCATACCACCCGGGAAACCGCCACGTCTTGCCATGATATAAATCCTCCTGAATTCTATGTTTTCTTAAATTGATTTTTATATTGAAAAGTCATTTCACCGACTAATCTTCAATCGTAATTTCCATATGGATATTTTCCCGAAGTTCTTCATCGGTAATATATCTGGTATCCATACGCTCTCCGCTCTCGCGGAGTCTGGCTTTAAAATAAATGGATTTGCCGTACATCTGCTCCACATATCGCTCGATATCTCCAAGAATACTCGGACGGCTGCCCATGTGGAAGTTCATCGGATCGCTGAAAACGATGCACAGACAACTTTCGCCTGCAGGTTCCACTACCGTTTCCCGATAACACGGACGCACAGACATGCCCATTGCACGGACAATCTTGCCCCATTCGTTGCGGACCATATTCAGATCCTCCAGCTGAGCCTTCGGAATCGTCACCGTTCGCGGCTCGATCGGTGCCTGATAACCTTGCATCGGAACACCACCACTCGGTACCGGATTGCTTACTGACACCATTCCTCCGGTTTCTGCCGGCTGTTCGGAATTTCCGCCTGAAGCCGGTGCATATCCGCCCTGAACAACCGGAATACCTTCTTCCACCTGACGCTCCAATACAGCCAGACGTTCCAGAACCGATTCCAGATCCTGTTCCATCTGCGGCTTAGTCAGTTTAATGAACGCCAGCTCGATCAGCACTCGCTTCTGCGCTGCAAAACGAATCTGATTGGAGAGTTCCGAGAACACGCGGATATAGCGCATCAGTGTATTCTCATCTGCCAATTTCGCGTCTTCACGCAGCAGTTTTAAGTTATCTTCTGACATATCCAACAGATCCTCTGCCTCTTCTGCCGTTTTTAAAAGCAGCAGATTTCTGAGGAACCAGATAAAATCTACCACGAACTGAGATAATTCTCGTCCCTGGATAACCATTTCTTCTAATTTTAATATACAGTCTTTGGTTCGTCCCTCAACAACCGCCAGAAACAACTCCCTGAATACGCTGTTGTCCACGGCTCCGAGTACATCCAGCACATGCTCATACGTCAAGGTCTCTCCAAAATGAAATGCAGCACACTGATCCAACAGACTCAGCGCGTCTCGCATGGATCCATCTCCAGCTTTTGCCACATAACGGAGCGCACGCTCCTCAACAGGCATTCCCTCTGCGTCCGTCAGTTCTTTCAGACGGTCTGCGATTGTATCCACTGTAATCCTGCGGAAATCGTATCGCTGACAACGGGATAATACCGTAATCGGAATCTTATGAACTTCTGTCGTCGCCAGAATAAAGATTACATAAGACGGAGGCTCTTCCAATGTCTTCAAAAGCGCATTAAACGCTCCCGTTGAAAGCATATGCACCTCGTCGATAATGTAAACACGGTACTTACCTTCCGTCGGCGGATATTGGACCTGGTCGCGGATTTCACGGATATTTTCCACACCGTTGTTGGACGCAGCATCAATTTCCACTACATTGAGGGAAGTTCCCCCTGCGATCTGCTTACAGCTCGGGCACTCTCCGCACGGACTTCCGTCCACCGGATTTTCACAGTTTACGGAACGGGCAAGGATCTTCGCCACGGTTGTCTTACCTGTACCACGTGTTCCGCAGAACAGATATGCATGTCCGATACGCTGTGCGCGGATCTGGTTTTGTAAAGTTGTAACAATATGGTCCTGGCCCTTCACATCATCAAAGGTGTGCGGTCGCCATTTCCTGTATAATGCTGTATATGACATATTCTATTCATCTCCGAAACTGATACCAAGCAGTTTCGCCTCTTTAATAATATCGGATTTCGGGTCCACATATTTTAATTTTCCTGCGGACTCGGAAATCGGAATATCCGTGATCACATTATTTTTCACAACCACGAGTCGGCCAAACTGCCCTTTGTCAATCAGGGTCGCAGCATGGGCACCGATTCTGGAAGAGATTACACGGTCATACGGAACCGGAGCTCCGCCCCTCTGCATGTGGCCCGGAACTGTCACACGAATCTCCTGGCCTGTCTTCTCCTGGATCTTTGCACCAAGTTCATACGCAACAGACTGATATTTCTGTTTGCGTTCTTCTAACTTCTTCTTATATTCCTTCTTGGATAACTTCGCTTCTTCTTTCGAGACAGCACCTTCCGCTACTGCTAAAATGGAGAAACGGCTTCCATGTTTTGTACGCTCTTTGATCTTTTTTGCAATAGCATCCAGATCATACGGGATCTCAGGAAGAAGGATAATGTCTGCGCCGCCTGCAATACCGGCGTGAAGTGCCAGCCAGCCGACCTTATGACCCATGATCTCCACGATAAATACGCGGCCGTGGGAAGACGCAGTTGTATGAATAAAATCAATCGCATTAGTCGCCACATCCACTGCACTCTGGAAACCAAATGTCATATCGGTTCCCCAGATGTCGTTGTCGATGGTTTTCGGAAGTCCAATTATATTCAATCCTTCCTGACTCAGAAGATTGGCTGTTTTCTGGCTTCCGTTACCGCCCAGTACTACTAACGCATCCAATTTCAGCTTGTAGTATGTGTGGCGCATAAGCTCCACCTTATCCAGACCATTTTCATCCGGTTCGCGTATCAGCTTAAACGGCTGTCTGGATGTACCGAGCATCGTACCGCCTTTTGTCAAAATACCAGAAAAGTCAGAACGGTTCATAAAACGGTAATTTGCATACATCAGACCTTTGTATCCATCTTCAAATCCGATGATTTCCACTTCATCACCGTAAATACTGTAAAGTGCTTTTGCCACACCACGCATGGTTGCGTTCAATGCCTGACAATCGCCGCCACTGGTTAAAAATCCAACTCGCTTCATAAAACATATTCCGTCCTTTCTCCAATACGGCATACTTAATATGATTATAATACATGAAAAAGAGAGGGGCAAGAAAAAATTTCACATCCTTGACCTCTCTCTTATATTTTTCCGCGTTCTCTCGCTATCATTCTCGAATCTGACGGATCGGGTTCGGAATCTCTGCGTTGTTATTGTTTACCACACTATCCTTCAGCATACCCTCGATCTGGCGGAATGGAACACTTGGATTCATGTAGTTATCCCACCAAATATAGCCCAGTTCAGCTGTGCGTTCTTTGTAATTAATCAGTCTGCCGGCATAATAATCTTTATACAAATTCGCATAAAACTCAGCCATTCGCTCCTTGCGATCCTCTGGAATATACTTGATATACTTATAGGTCTGTTTCATGACAACATCGCGTATGTATTTATCGCTAAATTGTGGGAAGTTTAGGAGATCTTCATTTTGAACGCCGTGTTTCGCCGCCCAGCTGGAGATATCCGTATTCTTTGTATGGTAAGACATGGTACCGTCCGCATGCAAAGAAAGCCTTCCATACTGACATGGCGGAATGATCAATGCGTTGCTGACCATTTCGGTGATTCCGTATATTTCTGCCGGTGTGCCCGGTCCCTTTGTGTGCTTCAGAATTCTCTGTACATGTAAATGACCGCTGAAAAAGGCAGGAGTCAGGTATTTTTCCAACAGCGCCAGAAGTTCGTCATGGTTTCGGATCACGCATTCTTCCACATAAACACGACTTAGTTCCTGTAAATTGTGGTGAGCTACAGGAATCACGGTAATACCCTGGGCATAAGCCTCCTTTAAGCATTGTTCGATCCACAACATGGTACCTTCTTTTATTTCTCCGTCAACTTCGTTTTCCGGATCATAAATGCAGCTGTCCAACATCAGCATCCACGTTGTTTCATTTAACGTATAAAGATAGCTCAGAGAATCCGGTGCATGGCTGACTGCTTCGTTATAACCAAAATCCGCATATATTGCACGAAACTCTTCCGGAGTTACAGTCTCGATGAAGCTCTGAGCATCTCCAAAGTATTTTGTCGCGTACGGGTTATTGATATCATGATTTCCAGGGATCACAAGAACAGGGATTCCTGCCGCCTCGATCTTCGCCAGACGACCGGCAAACTCCTGGTGATTGATCTTTTCACCATTAATGGTCAGGTCTCCACTCAGGATCAGTACATCCGGACGGGCAGCTATTACTTCTTCTGCAAACGCCTCCCATATTTCCACCATATAGCGAACCACTTTTCCGTCACCATTATCGATCAGCTCGTTGAACGCTTTTCCGTAATCGGTAAGGTTTGGTGACATATAGTGCATGTCAGAGGCAATGATCAGATCTGTCTCAACTTTCACACGGTCCACCGGTTCTCCAGGGTCATCAGACGGATCTGGAATCACCTGCGGAGGCGTCTCCGGCAGAGGCATCGTCTCACTATCCTTTGGAACTGTCTCATACGGATAAACAATATTTTCCATGGTCTCTGTTGGAGGAATAATCGTCTCCGTTACATCCGCCCCCGGACCTGGTTTTGTCGGAAGGGTTCCGTCAAGAACTCTGGGTATGACAACAATAACCGCAAACAATGCAAAAAGGAGTAACAGTAAACATAAAAGTCTTTTTTTCATTACTGCACCCCTTTGTAATATCTTTATTCATTTTAATGTCCGTACGCTTTGCTTCGAATACTCCTCACAGACGTTACCCTGGCAGCCAACTCGGCCCCGGCACCCTCACGGCACACGAGAGGATCTCCTTAGTGCTGCTGCATTCCTGCCCTGACACGGTTCAGAGGTTCCCGTTGCGTAAGACCAAAGCGTCAACGTCACTTACCAGGGGCAGCTCCACAAGAAAGTACCCTAGGCAAAACATCACCCCTGCTATAGCGGATTGCAGGTACAGGGCACCGCTAACTCCCCGGCTGTACGGACTCGCTTAGTATACATGGAAACCTCGGGTTTGTCAAGTATTCTTAAGCTTTCAGGCATTTTGCCTTAGGTTTGCCAAAGATTCTTTACAGACTTTTAATGAAACAACGGAACTTTTACAACAGTTCCCAAATCTCTGTTCCAGATACCATACCAGACATTTTCCAGATTTTCACCGTCTTCTGCCAGAAAACCGTATGCATTGCTGCTGTATTCCGGAATGACGACCGGTCCGTAGAGCAGTTTACTTTCCTGCTTCAGCATCTGTTTTAATTCTTCAACAAGAGTTTCTTCTGTGACTACATCCGAATAATCGTTATTTGCCACCTTCTTCATCATCCAGTCAGGGGCTACGATTCCTCCTGTGATCTCATTGGTTTCTTCTATATATAAGAATCTGCGTCTTCTGGCAATCTCTTCATTGTGGATTCCCGGAACAATCAATGCACAGCCTTCGCCGCCAAGCACATCGGTATAAGCAGCTCCGCCCATCTTAATTCCACCCAATTCTTCCAGCGTAACTGCATTTTCAATCGTCGCAGCAGTACTTCCGTCTTCCGCCTCGGTTAATGTTATTGCCATGTAACCAAAACTTCCATGCAGGGTAATTCGGTTCGCGCTGACATAGTCCAGTTCCACTACCAGTCCGTACGGTTCTTTTCGCACCTTCTTTAAGTCCATTTTCTCAGCCGGACCAAGGATACTGTCTTCGTCTTCTTCTGTGGTTTCCACGTCTTCGGTTGCTTTTCCTTCTAAAGCCTCCTCGGAATCATCTGCAAATCCAAGCAACTGCCCTGACACCAACAACGAATTCGGTCGCTCTGCAGCTTCCATAGCTGCTGCCACTTCTGCTTCCCGTTTACTACGTTCGATTCCCGTCTGAACCTTTGTGTACAGGATCATGAGAACCATGATTACCAGACATGCCAGTACCAGTTTCTTCGTGTCTACCTGTTTCACGAGCCTCGGCCTCCTTTTTCTTGCGTTTGCTTTCTTCTCTCAATTCCTTAAAGAAATCTTTTAACATCTGAGAACAAACCTCTCCCATCAATCCGACTTCTGTCTCCACCTGATGGTTGAAACCGTCTTCATGGAACATATCCAATACCGAACCCGCACAGCCTGCTTTAGGATTCATACAGGCGATGACAACCTTCGGGACTCTGGCCTGAACGATCGCACCCGCACACATCGGACACGGTTCCAAGGTTACATACATCGTACACCCCTCCAGACGCCAGTCTCCAAGTACACGACAGGCTTTTCGGATTGCAACGATTTCTGCATGAGCAAGTACATTTTTATCAATCGTACGGCGGTTGTAACCTCGTCCGATAATCTTTCCGCCATGAACAATGACGCAGCCGATCGGAACCTCTTTTAACGCAGCCGCCTTCTTCGCCAGGCGGATCGCTTCGCGCATAAAATGTTCTTCTTGTGTCATTCGTGCCATATAGACTCTCCTTCTACTATGATCGCAATTCGAATTATCTCATCATTATAGATTAGTTTACCTGTTATCCCTGTATCGTGCAAGTTTTTCTTTTCGCAGATTGCGGTTGTCAGCTCAACAGATCTTGTGTTATAATGATTCTTGTAATACGAATCTTTTCAAAAAC
>JAZOVL010000112.1:0-6747 GCA_045658685.1 Pilosibacter sp. | reverse complement strand
CCATTACAAGGCGGTACAGTAATTTCTGAGGAACTTGGTCTTAACCTTCAGGATGCTACAATGGAACAGCTTGGACGTGCAAAATCCGTTAAGATCACAAAAGAAAACACTATCATTGTTGATGGTATGGGCGATAAGAACGAGATTGCTTACAGAGTTGGTCAGATCAGAGCACAGCTTGAAGAGACTAAGTCTGAGTTCGACAGAGAGAAATTACAGGAGAGACTTGCGAAGATGGCAGGCGGCGTTGCTGTTATCCGCGTAGGTGCTGCAACTGAGACAGAGATGAAAGAAGCAAAGCTTCGTATGGAAGATGCTCTTGCAGCTACAAAAGCAGCTGTTGAGGAAGGCATCATTGCAGGAGGCGGCTCCGCATATATTCACGCTGCTGAGAAAGTTGCTGAGCTTGCAGCTACATTAGAGGGCGACGAGAAGACAGGTGCAAAGATCATCTTAAAGGCACTTGAGGCTCCGTTATTCCATATTGCGGCAAATGCTGGTCTGGAAGGTTCTGTAATTGTAAATAAAGTACGTGAGCTTCCGGTAGGTATGGGCTTCGATGCATACAAAGAGGAGTATGTAGATATGGTTGAGTGCGGTATCCTTGATCCGGCTAAAGTATCCAGAAGCGCATTACAGAACGCTACAAGTGTTGCTTCCACACTCCTTACAACTGAGTCTGTAGTTGCCACAATCAAAGAAGATGTTCCGCCAATGCCGGCAGGCGGCGGAATGGGCGGAATGATGTAATCCACATTCTGTGAGATAAAAAGGACCACCGGCGGTTTACCTTCCGGTGGTCTTTGGTATTTTGCTGTAAACGATTATAATTTTGAAAGGCGACTGTTCTGGTATTCTCCGGACAAGGTTACATCTTTTGTGAACCAGGATGGCGGAATGAAAGCAACTGCGTCTTCTTCAGAAGTGAATTCGACTTCAGCCAGCATCAGTCCTGCAAATTTGCCTTCGAAAACGTCGAATTCGATGGTGAGATCCGGTCGATCTTTAACCGGGATTAGATAACGTTTTTTTGTAAGGACATTTCCGTCTGCTTTACCAAGCAGATGGGTGTAGGCCTCAGCGGTCAGAGGAAGGTTTACTTCTTCTCTGGACAGGAGTCCTTTTCCTTTGTAAGTAAGATAATAATCAGAATCTTCCCTGCGGATTCGAACAACGGGTTCTGTGCAGAGATAAGCCTGTTCGATCATATGGAATGGGTAAGATTCGTAGCCTTCCGGGGCTTTTTCAATAAGAAATTTACGCTCGATTTCCATGGTGTGATACTCCTTTCTGCAATCAGTATAGCACAATCTAAGGAAAATGTAACAAAAGAATGGTGGAGGAAATGCCTATGTGGACAAGAACAGAATTGAAATTCCGTGCGAAAACCAGCATACGGAAATATTTTTGGCCGGCTCTTGCAGTCAGTATGATCAATTCTCTGTTTAATAGTAACGGAGGAAGCAGTGGCAGCAACGGTGTGCACGCCGGTGCTAATATTTCGCAGGAATACGATTTCAATATTTCCGAAGGTTTGAATGGTGATCTTGGATCTGTGATCAGCGAGATTCCGCAGATGGCGGAAGGCCTGTTAGATTCAATCGATCCGGTTTCAATAAGTATCCTTTTGATCGGCATTTTGATCGGAGGAGCGATCACACTGGCGCTTGGTGTGTTTGTTGCACCGATCATAGAAGTCGGAAAAAATCGTTTCTATATGGAAAGCCGACAGATGGAACGTGCAGCGGGCATTGACTGTCTGATCTGGGGATTTAAGAATGACTATTTGAATATCATCTGGACCATGCTTGTGCGCAATGTCCTTGTGATGTTAGGTACATTTTGTTTTGTGATTCCAGGTATTTATTTAGGGTATTGCTATCATATGGTACCGTATATTCTCGCTGAAAATCCGGACATGAAGGCTTCCGATGTGCTCCGTATGTCCAAGGACATGATGGAGGGACATAAATTTAACACATGGATTCTTAAGCTTTCCTTCCTTGGCTGGTGGATTCTTGGTGCCCTTGCTTGTGGTGTCGGAACCTACTTGGTATTTCCATACTATGACGGAACATTTGCAGAGCTGTACGCAGTACTGAGAAATCCGTATACAAACTATCTGAACGGATTTGAAAGCGATGATTATGACGGATATCAGAATCGCAACATGAACTGGCAGCAGCCAAATCAGAATGTGTATGAGAATCCTTATGAATATAGTTATGAACCGCAGCCTGTGAAAACAGAGCCGACTGTAAATGCGGAGCCGGTTTCGGACGTAGAACCAGTGATGACAGAAAATCACAGTGATGTAAAACATCCGGAAGGCAGCCTGATTAGAGGATACTATCTGAATGGTGTATTCCATCCGTATACAGACGAGGAATTGCAGGAACTGGAAAAGAACGGATATTAAGAAAAATGAGGTGACAAAATGGCAAAAGTATATGCATTTGCAGCAGATGGAACGGAAGAAGTGGAGTGTCTGGCGGTCTGCGATGTGCTGATCCGTGCAGGTATTGATGTAAAGCTTGTGTCCATGATGGGAAGAAAAGAAATCACAGGTTCTCACGGATTTAAGATTACTGCAGATACTGTATTTGAAGAAATCACAGATGATGCTGATGTTCTTTTCTTACCGGGTGGAATGCCTGGCACTTTGAATCTTACAAACCATGCAGGTCTGGCAGAGATGTTAAAGGCACATGCAGCTGAAGGAAAACGATTGGCTGCAATCTGTGCAGCACCGAGTATTCTTGGTGTTCTTGGTCTGGCAAAAGGACATAAGGTAACATGTTTTCCAGGATGGGAAGAAAAGATGGATGGTGCAGAAGTTACAGGCGCAGCAGTAGAAACAGACCGTCTGATCACGACAGGACGTGGAATGGGATGTTCTATTGATCTTGGTCTGGAGCTTGTAAAGCTCCTCGTAGACGAAGAGACATCGCTTGATCTGAAGAAGAAAATCCAGTACGATAAATAAGGCTTGAATACCTTGCAATATCAAGATGAAATTTGTTATTTTGTAAAATAGTGCTGGCATTTCTAAAATCAGTATGATATAATGTTATCTTGAAGTGTAGCGCCCACTTGAATGGACGTTGATATATTTAAGGAGGAACCTTTAAAATGAATTTACAGGTAGAAAAATTAGAAAAGAATACCGCGAAACTTACAATTGAAGTACCGGTAGATCAGTTTGACAAAGCAATCATGAACGCTTACAACAAGAAGAAAGGCCAGTTCAACATCCCGGGCTTCAGAAAAGGTAAAGTACCGTTCGCTATGATCAAGAAAGCATACGGCGTAGGCGTATTCTTTGAGGATGCTGTTAACGAGTGTATCGACGCTACTTACCCGGCAGCTGCTGCAGAGAGCGGTCTTGAGATCGTTTCCCGTCCGATGGTTGACGTAGAGCAGATCGAAGAAGGTAAGGCTCTTATCTATACAGCAACAGTTGCAATTAAGCCGGAAGTTACTCTTGGTCAGTACATCGGTTTAGAGGTTGAGAGAGTAAACTCTGATGTAACAGAAGATGACATCATGGATGAGATCAAAGCTGAGCAGAACAAGAACTCCCGTATGATCACAGTTGAAGACAGACCGGTTGCTGATGGCGATATCGTATCCATCGACTTTGACGGTTATGTAAACGGTGAGAGATTCGAAGGCGGCCAGTCTGAGGATTACCCGCTTACAATCGGTTCCCATACATTCATCGATACATTCGAGGAGCAGTTAATCGGTAAGAATATCGGCGAAGAGTGCGAAGTAAATGTTACATTCCCGGCTGAGTACCATGTAGAAGATTTACAGAACAAACCGGCTATGTTCAAGGTTGTTGTAAAAGAAATCAAAGTGAGAGAGCTTCCGGAGCTTAACGATGATTTCGCAAGTGAAGTTTCTGAGTTCGATACTCTTGAAGAGTACAAGAACAACATCGCTCTTAAGCTTAAAGCTGAGAAAGAGAAATTTGCTGCTACTGAGCTTGAGAACCGCGTAGTTGAGAAGGCTGTTGAGAATGCAACAATGGAAATTCCGGAGATGATGATCGACGAGCAGGTTAACAACATGATCAACGACTATGCAAACAGACTTCAGAGCCAGGGTATCTCCTTCCAGCAGTTCATGGAGATCACAGGCCAGAAGATCGAAGATATCGCTGAGCAGATGAAGCCGAACGCAATCAAGAGAATCGAGACAAGACTTGTTCTTGAGGCAATCGTAAAAGCTGAGAACATCGAAGCTGGCGAAGCTGCTGTCGAAGCTGAGTTCGAGAAGCTTGCTGAGAACTTCAAGATGGACAAAGAGCAGGTTAAGAGCATGTTTGGTGCAGAGCAGCTTGACCTCATGAAGGCAGACCTTGCTGTTCAGGAAGCTATCAGCTTCTTAGTAGCAAAAGCAAACCTTGCTTAATTTACAAAAGAGAAAATCAACTGGGGGGTTGCTGTAGGAATTCTGCAGCAATCCCCTGTCAAGTTAGGAAAACAGGAGGAGATTATATGAGCTTAGTACCTTACGTACTGGAATCCACCAGCAGAGGCGAACGTACTTATGATATCTATTCCAGACTTTTAAAGGATCGTATCATTTTCCTTGGAGAAGAGGTAAATGACGTGACAGCAAGCCTTGTTGTTGCACAGCTTCTTTTCCTGGAGTCTGAGGATCCTAATAAGGACATTCACCTTTATATCAACAGCCCGGGTGGATCTGTGACAGCCGGTATGGCAATTTACGATACGATGAACTACATCAAGTGTGATGTTTGCACAACTTGTATCGGAATGGCAGCCAGCATGGGTGCATTCCTTCTTTCCGGTGGTGCAAAGGGAAAACGTTATGCGCTCCCGAATGCAGAGATCATGATTCACCAGCCGTCCGGCGGTGCTCAGGGTCAGGCAACAGACATCAATATCGTTGCAGAGCATATCTTAAAAACAAAGCATAAACTCAATTCCATCATGGCAGCCAATACAGGTCAGCCGATCGAGGTGATTGAGAGAGATACTGAGCGTGACAACTACATGTCCGCTGAGCAGGCGATGAACTACGGTCTCATCGACCATGTGATTACAAAACACTAATAATTCGTAATTATAGTTTAGAAATCGAGAGGTGTGAGCATGCCAGTAAGACCAGAGGATAAAATCAGATGTTCTTTCTGCGGAAAAAGCCAGGATCAGGTAAGAAAACTGATCGCAGGTGCAGGGAATGTCTTTATCTGTGATGAGTGTATTGAACTCTGCAGTGAAATCCTGGAGGAAGAACTGGGCCCGGATATGGAAGGGGGTCCGGATTTTTCCGGCATCAATTTATTAAAACCGAAGGAAATAAAAACATTTCTGGATGATTATGTCATCGGACAGGATGAAGCGAAGAAGGTCCTGTCAGTGGCTGTTTACAACCATTATAAGAGAATCACTTCTAAGAGAGAGACTGATATTGAGCTTCAGAAGAGCAATATCCTGATGCTGGGTCCGACCGGTTCCGGTAAGACTTATCTGGCTCAGACTCTAGCGAAGCTGTTAAATGTACCGTTTGCGATCGCAGACGCCACAACCCTGACAGAGGCAGGATATGTTGGCGAGGACGTTGAGAACATTCTTCTGAAACTGATCCAGGCGGCTGACAACGATGTAAGCCGTGCAGAATATGGTATTATCTATATCGACGAGATCGATAAGATCACAAAGAAATCTGAGAATGTATCTATTACCAGAGATGTATCCGGTGAAGGTGTACAGCAGGCTCTCTTAAAGATTCTGGAAGGTACTGTTGCAAGTGTGCCTCCGCAGGGCGGCAGAAAACATCCGCAGCAGGAGCTGATCCAGATTGACACGACCAATATTCTGTTTATCTGTGGCGGTGCATTTGATGGTCTGGAAAAGATTGTGGAATCCAGAATGGAGACTTCTTCCATCGGTTTCGGTGCGAACATTGCAGACAAGAATAATGCAGATATCAGTAAGCTGTTAAAACAGGTAATGCCTCAGGATCTTACAAAATTTGGTCTGATCCCGGAGTTTGTAGGTCGTGTTCCGGTTATGGTTTCATTAAATCTGCTGGATGAGGAGGCACTGGTAAGGATCTTAACAGAGCCAAAGAATGCGATTACAAAGCAGTATCAGAAGCTTTTTGAACTGGATGATGTAAAGCTGGAATTTACAGATGAAGCTGTCGAGGCAATCGCTCATATGGCAGTGGAAAGAAAGACCGGTGCAAGAGGTTTAAGATCCATTATGGAATCTGTTATGATGGATATGATGTACGAGATTCCATCTGACTCCAGCATAGGAATCTGCACAGTGACGAAAGAAGCTGTGGAGGGGACTGCAGAGCCGGATGTTGTATATCGTGACGTGACAGTTCCGAAAAAGACCCCTGCAAGCAGGGCAAAAAGAGAGAATAAAGGCGAGATCGCTTAAGAGTGAAATCGCTTTCCTATAACTTAGAGTAAGGAAAGAAAGTGGGCGGCTGCAAAGCGAATTTGTTTTACAGCAGCCCATTTTACGATAGGAGAAGATTTGATGGAAGACAAAATGATGACACTTCCGGCCATTGCCCTTCGCGGCCTTGCGGTTCTTCCGGAGATGATCCAGCACTTTGATATCAGCAGAGAGATGTCTGTCAGTGCCGTGGAACATGCGATGGTCGGTGAACAGAAGGTATTTCTGATTACTCAGAGAGATCCGGAGGAGGAAGAAGTGGAAATCGAAGATCTGTATCAGATAGGTACCATTGCGA
>JAZOVL010000111.1:0-2004 GCA_045658685.1 Pilosibacter sp. | reverse complement strand
TCATATGCTCTCCACGGCATATACTCTTTCTCGATTTCATGCCATGCAGCTCTCCACTCCATCGGAGTCATATCCGGATTCTCATATACTCTGTGCTGGAACTCGTCTACACTTACCAGATACGGAATCTTCATAAGAGCGTCTGCAAGATGATCTTTTCTGTACTCCTCTGCCTTCTCGCCAAAGAAGCTCTCCATCCACGGATATGTCCAGAGCTCCATGCCCATGGAGTGAATCTCGTTGATCTCACTTGTGGAATGGCAAAGTTCCGGTGTCGGCTGGAATTTCGCTGCTGTGAAGCCTGCGAATGCATGGCCTGCCTCATGTGTAAGAACGTTCACGTCCGCGTCTGTACCGTTGAAGTTGGAGAAAATGAACGGTGCATGATATAACGGAAGGGATGTGCAATATCCACCTACGCGTTTGCCCGGTTTTGTCTCCAGGTCAAACAGATCGTATTCAACCATGAAATCAAAGAACTCGCCTGCTTCCGGAGCCAGCTCACGGTACATTTCCTGCGCTTTGCCTACCATGTAGTCACGGCCGCCGATCGGCATTGCATTTCCGTTCGGATTTGTGATGTTCTCATCGTAGAAATAAAGTTTCTCAACACCGAGTCTTTCTCTCTGTCTGTCATACAGTTTTACACAAGCCGGAACGATCACTTCGCGAACCTGTTTGCGGAATACTTCCAGCTCTTTCGCTGTGTAATCATATCTGCGGCGTTTTAAGTAACCCATTGGAGTGTAGCTTTCGAAACCGAGTTTCTTTGCCATACCAACACGGATTTTTACTAATTCTGCATAAATTTCATCAATCTTCGGAGAAATGGACTCAAAGAGAGCTGCCCATGCCTCGAAAGCACCCTTACGAATCGCACGGTCTGTGCTCTTCATGTATTTTAAGAGACCGTAAATGGTGCATGTCTCACCATTGAACTCGATGGATGCTGCGGCAACTGTCTTGGAATACAGGTTTGCAAGATCTGCCTCTTTTACCATATCCTCTACAACAGCCTCACTGGATAAGAGCTGCTGTGCTTCGATATTCTGGATAATGATAGAACCGAACTCTTCCTCGAAATCCTTTTTAAACGGAGAATTCAGGATTACGGTGCCCATCTCTTTTACAACGATTCCATACTTCGGCATATTTGCATTAAAGAATGCATTTTCTGCCGCATAATATTCGTCAAGCATATTGATCGTGTTGCGGATGTGAACAATCTTCTGAGCAGTTTCCAGCTCAATATCACCCTGCACATAATCCATATATGCGTTTCTAAACTCCTCATAAGTTTTTGCGTTTTTCAAAACCTCGATGTCAGCCTTTACTCTGGCCATTACTGCGTCCATATCCGGGCGAACATACTGAAGATCTGCGAATTTTACCATGATATGATTTACCCCTTTCATCTTGTTCAGTGCGATATTACATTTCACTGCACACAACATCATGTTTTTTCAAAAATTGTTTTACACTCTCGTCCCACTCTCGCTCCAGGGTTTTGTCCATGGTAAAAATGTTTAAGGACGTCCCTGTCACAACGGTCATCTCATTATTCTCATAAAGAACATTGAGATAAAGTCCGCCTACGGAATCCGGAGCCATTCCCGGCACCCGGCTTTCAACAAACTTTTCTTTCCCGTCAGGAGAAAGCATAAACACGATACGGAAACTTTCCGGTAAGCGTTTTCCTTTGATCAGAGAAAAACAATTCGGTTTCAGAGCCTTCCAGGCAGAGTATCCTTCGATCTGATTTTCTTCCAGCTCTTCATCGGAATAATATCCGTGCCGAACACGGCCGTCGATCGTGAAACTGTTGAATGTTGTAATATTCGCCTCTCTCACTAAAAAACGATCGAACAATTCGCCTATAAACAAGCCGGCTGTAAACGTTTTTTGTTCTTCTATCTTTAACGCTACCATATCGGTTCCTCCTTCAAGTCTCCAACTTTTATTGTACACCAGATGGAAGAAATATACAAGAAAAAGTCGGTCAAA
>JAZOVL010000110.1:0-4860 GCA_045658685.1 Pilosibacter sp. | reverse complement strand
TCCGACAGCGATGTCTACATATAATATGATCATCTGTAGAACATATATCATTAACAACATCCCGGACGACCTCTATGAGGCAGGTCAGATTGACGGATGTACACCGTTCAGATATATGCTTCAGGTTGTAGTACCGTTAAGTAAATCCATCCTTGCAGTATTATTACTGTACTATGGTGTTGCAAAATGGAACGATTACTACAATGCTATGATTTACCTCTACAAAGATAACTTACAGCCATTAACAATGGTAATGAGAGAAATTCTTATCTTAGGTGAGGTTGATATGACTAAGGTTACAAATGCCGACGCGGTTGCGAAATTACAGGGTATGTCTGAATTACTGAAGTACGCTACCATTGTTGTAGCTTCCCTTCCGGTAGTTATGCTTTACCCGGCAATCCAGAAACACCTTGTAAAAGGCGTAATGGTTGGTGCTGTTAAAGGTTAATATCAAAAATTCTGGTACACCTTGGTGGAAATTCCATCAGGGTGTACTTTTTTTGTCTTGAATGTGGTATACTGAAGGTATCTTTGAAATGATTCGAATATTGGAGGGATTTGGATGAACGATTTTATTCGCGAAAGATACGAACTTTCCATGGAGCGTATTTGCAGATTCTGTGAGGAGGAATCTGTACGGGAACCGTACCGGACATATTTTCGTTCAGTTGCGGAATTTATTAAAATGTGTGATAAAGTGCTGAGTGTGCAGGTATCCGGTGAATGTGAAAGCTGGACAAAAGAGCAGTATGCAGCAATGAATCATCGGTTATATGAAGATATTCTTGGCGAGAATTATGAAACAAGCTATGCAAATCCGGAGTATGCAGCAAAGATATTTGGAGAAGAGTTAGGAAAACTGCTTTGCTTTTTGTATACGGAAATTCGTGGCGATATCGTGTACGCTTACGAACAGCGTGTAGAGGATATGGTCATTTATAATGAGGCTCTCATCGAAATCTACAATGTATTTGCAGATGAAGAAGTGCAGAGGGCAATGGCTGAAGTTCGTTTTGTACGCGATATTTTATATTGGTGTATGAGCGACTATTGTGATGTGACACTCACTTATCGAATCCGTGAGGGACTTGATCCGACCGTTGATTTTGCAAAAACAATAATCATGGAACGTGATTTAGAGGATCTTTCTTATTTATATCAGTTTGGTGAGTATATTTCTGAGGAAGAACTGAAAGTTGCGGAATATTTGAATGGACTTCCAGAAGCAGTTATTAAAAAAATGGCAGATACATTTACCGATGGATATATTCGTGGTTTCCAGGTGATGGGACGAGACCTGTCTAAAAAGAAATCGGTAGTCATTCGTTATCCACTGGGATTTGAGCGTATGATCAGGGAAGCTGTGAAAAATTTTGAGGCAGTTGGTCTTTCTGTGATCATTCCGCGTGCGGCGGTTGGAAGCATGAATCGAAATCCTGGCGGAAAGGTGGGGTATATTTCTACTTCTCCAAACAAGCAGTATGATTATGACCATCGTTATGATCTTGCATTGTTTATGGACAAGGCATTCCGCGATAGAAAACTGGCGGTGTTAAAAACTTCCTATGAGGAATTCAAACAGTTGGCGTCAGAATATGCAGGACCGGCAGTTGTGGAAATCTTTGGTGAGGAAGGTTTCGCTCCGGTCAATAAAGGTGCTGCATGGGCATTTGATGAAAAGCAGCAGAAGTTGTATCTGGAGTATCGCAATTCTTCCATGCAGATCGTAAATGAATATATTCCGGGAGATGAGACAAGCTTTACGATCATTGCATTCCCGGTACCGTCCATCGGTCCTGAGTTTGAAGATATATTTGAGGAAACCATAGCGATCAATACGTTGGACTACGAAAAATATCAGAAGCTCCAGCAGAGTTTAATTGACGTGTTGGATACTGCAGAGTATGTGGAAGTGATTGGTAAAGGTGAGAACTGCACCAATATACGTGTGAATTTGATTGAACTGACAGACCCGTCAACCCAGACTAGATTTGAAAACTGTGTAGCGGATGTGAATATTCCGGTAGGAGAAGTGTTCACATCACCAAAATTAGCTGGGACTAATGGTATCTTAAATGTAAGCAGCGTCTATGTAGGCGAGATTCAGTTCAAGAATCTGAAGATGACGTTTAAAGATGGACGTGTGACAGATGTTTCCTGTGATAATTTCCTGGAAGCACTTCCGGATGATGCGGATGCAGATGCAATCGATCAGGCGAAAATCGAAGGAAAGAAACTTGTGATCCAGGAAATCATGAATCAGCATGAATCACTTCCGCTTGGCGAGTTTGCCATCGGAACCAATACGACTGCATATGCGATGGCAGAAAAATATCATATCATTGACCGGTTACCAATTTTGATCGTGGAAAAAATGGGACCGCATTTTGCAGTAGGTGACACTTGTTACAGCTGGTCTGAGGACAGCCCGATGTACAACCCGGATGGAAAAGAGATGATTGCTCGAGACAATGAAGTTTCCATATTAAGGAAAGAAGATGTTTCAAAAGCTTATTTTGGAGCACATTGTGATATTACGATTCCTTATAAAGAATTGGATCGTATCACGGCCGTGAAGGCGGATGGGGAGCAGATTGCAATTATTGAAGAGGGGCGATTTGTTCTTAAAGGTCTTGAGGAATTAAATATTCCACTTGAAAAATAACCTTGACGTACTGGAAAAAAACGAGTATTATGATTTATAAGGCAAGATAGTTGCTTTTGTTTGATTTATTAGAATAAGTTATAAATAACCATTATATTTAAAAGGAGAGTTCACAATGGCTAAAGTTAGTATTGTAATGGGCAGCGACTCTGATCTGCCGATCATGGCGCAGGCGGATGACTTTTTGGAGGAAATGGGCATCGATTACGAGATGACAATCATTTCTGCACATAGAGAGCCGGATATTTTCTTTGATTATGCAAAGACAGCAGAAGACAGAGGAGTAAAAGTAATTATCGCAGGTGCAGGTAAGGCAGCTCATCTTCCGGGTATGTGTGCAGCATTATTCCCGATGCCGGTTATCGGTATTCCGATGAAGACTTCCGATCTGGGTGGTGTAGACTCTCTGTATTCTATCGTTCAGATGCCGTCCGGTATTCCGGTTGCAACAGTCGCAATCAACGGCGGTAAGAACGCGGGTATCCTGGCAGCGAAGATCCTTTCAACTTCCGAGCCGGAGATTTTAGAAAAATTAAAAGCATATTCTGAACAGATGAAGAATGAAGTGGTAGCGAAAGCAGATAAGCTTGACAACATCGGCTATAAAGAGTATGTTGCTTCTATGAAGAAATAATTATATTAAATAAACCTTACATATAGGAGGAAATTATGGATTACAAGAAAGCTGGAGTTGATATTGAAGCCGGTTATAAGTCCGTAGAGTTAATGAAAGAGCATGTTAAGAAGACAATGCGTCCGGAGGTTCTTGGTGGCCTCGGCGGTTTCTCTGGTGCATTCTCTCTTGCAAAGATCAAAGAGATGGAAGAACCGGTACTTTTATCCGGTACCGACGGTTGTGGTACAAAAGTAAAACTTTCCATTATCATGGATAAGCACGACACGATCGGTATCGATGCAGTGGCCATGTGTGTAAATGATATTGCGTGTGCAGGCGGCGAGCCGTTATTCTTCCTTGACTATATTGCATGCGGCAAGAACTATCCGGAAAAGATCGCGGATATCGTAAAAGGTGTTGCAGAGGGTTGTTTACAGTCTGAGTGTGCACTGATCGGTGGCGAGACAGCAGAGCATCCGGGTCTTATGCCGGAAGAAGATTACGATCTTGCAGGTTTCTCTGTAGGTGTTTGTGATAAGAAAGATATGATCACAGGCGCTGAGTTGAAAGACGGCGATGTACTGATCGGCATGGCATCCTCTGGTGTACACAGCAATGGTTTCTCTCTTGTTCGTAAAGTGTTCGAGAACGAGCTCACAAGAGAAGGTTTAAATACATATTATGATGAACTTGGCAAGACACTTGGCGAGACATTATTAGCTCCGACAAGAATCTATGTTAAGGCATTAAAGGCAGTGAAGAACGCAGGTGTTCGTATCCATGCTTGCTCTCATATCACAGGCGGCGGATTCCAGGAGAATGTTCCGCGTATGTTAAAAGATGATACACATGCTATTATTAAGAAAGACAGCTATGAAGTACCGGCTATTTTCAAGATGATGCAGGCAAGAGCAAACATTGCTGAAGATATGATGTACAACACATTCAACATGGGACTTGGAATGATCGTTGCAGTTGATCCGGCTGATGTGGAAAAGACAATGGAAGCAATGAAGTCCGCTGGCGATATCCCATATGTGGTTGGTTCCATCAAAGCTGGTGAGAAGGGTGTGACCTTATGCTAAAAGTTGGCGTTCTGGTATCCGGCGGCGGTACAAATCTCCAGGCGATTCTGGATGCAGTCGACAACGGAACCATTACCAATGCAAAGATTGAAGTAGTAATCAGCAACAATGCAGGTGCATACGCATTAGAGCGTGCAAAGAATCACAATGTGGCTGCGGAATGTGTATCTCCGAAAGATTTTGCAACTCGTGAAGCGTTCAATGAAGCATTGCTTGCAAAGATTGATTCTTACAATCTGGATTTGATCGTTCTTGCCGGGTTCCTCGTAAAGATTCCGGAGAGTATGATCGCAAGATACAGAAATAAAATCGTGAATATTCACCCGTCCTTAATCCCGTCTTTTTGTGGCGTTGGATATTACGGACTGAAAGTTCATGAAGCAGCACTGGCCCGTGGTGTAAAACTTACAGGTGCAACGGTACATTTTGTAGATGAGGGAATGGATTCCGGTCCGATTATTTTACAGAAGGCGGTTGAGGTATTACCAGGC
>JAZOVL010000109.1:0-5664 GCA_045658685.1 Pilosibacter sp. | reverse complement strand
GTTACAGCGATAACTACGTAAACATCTGCTTCTTTACCGTTTGTGATGAAGATTTTTGTACCGTTAAGTACCCACTCGTCGCCATCAAGAACAGCCTTTGTCTGCTGGCCCTGAGCATCTGTACCAGCGCCCGGCTCTGTTAAACCGAAAGCACCTAACTTCTCACCCTTAGCAAGCGGAACAAGATATTTCTGTTTCTGCTCTTCTGTACCGTATGTCTGGATCGGATCGCAGCAAAGAGATGTGTGTGCGGAAACGATAACGCCTGTTGTACCGCAAACTTTGGATAACTCCTCAACGCACATAGCATATGCTAACGGATCACAGCCCTGTCCGCCGTACTCCTTCGGAACCGGGATTCCTAAGAAACCAGTCTTTGCCATTTTAGCTACTGTCTCTTTCGGAAACTGCTCTGTCTCGTCTACCTCCTGTGCGAGAGGCTTTACTTCCTTCTCGGCGAATTCACGGAATAATGTTCTCGCCATCTCATGCTCTTTACTTAATGTAAAATTCATGTGTTAGTTCCTCCTTGTGAAATGTGTTTCATATATAACATAAGAAAAAATGTGGATGCGTCATTTTTTCTATGCCCCCAAATTTTCAGATGCGAAGTGAGGCAGATTGCCATTCTTCGCGTATACAATGCCGAACATTTTCGTTATTTTTTTAACATTATCTCGAGCAATGAAGCAAATAAACATACGTTTTTCCTGAAAAACGGAATACATCTGTCCATTTGCCCACTGCTTACTGTTCGGTTGTTATAATCGCAGTACATATTCACGCACTGCTCAATGCTTATGCATTATTTTGTGTAATCGTAGAATCCTTTGCCTGTCTTACGGCCAAGAAGACCACCGCGAACCATCTTCTTAAGAAGCGGATGCGGACGATATTTTGTATCGCCAGTCTCGTCCATAAGTACATTCATAATTGCAAGAACTACGTCAAGACCGATTAAATCACCAAGTGCTAACGGTCCCATCGGATGGTTTGCACCAAGTTTCATCGCTGTATCGATACCCTCTACGGACGCAACACCCTCAGCGTAAATGCCAATTGCCTCGTTTACCATCGGGATAAGAATACGGTTTACTACGAAACCAGCTGCTTCTTCTACCTGAACCGGTGTCTTGCCGATTTCTTCGGAGATCTTCTTAACAGCTTCTACGTGCTCCGGTTTTGTGTTGAGGCCTGCAATAACTTCTACAAGCTTCATAACCGGTGCCGGATTAAAGAAGTGCATACCGATTACATTTCTCTCTACTGCAGAGCCGATCTCTGTGATGGAAAGAGAAGATGTATTTGTAGCGAAGATACACTCCGGTTTGCAGATCGCATCAAGCTCTTTGAAAGTCTGTTTTTTGATCTCCATGTTCTCGATTGCAGCTTCTACAACGAGATCACAGTCCGCGCAGATTTCCTTTGTACCTGTTGTGATCTTTGCCAGGATGCCGTCAGCAGCTTCCTGTGTCATTTTTCCTTTTGCTACCATTTTCTCAAATGTTTTAGCAATTTTATTTTTACCGTTAGCGGCAAATGTCTCATTAATATCGCAGAGCATTACCTCATAGCCTTCTGTCTGTGCGAATGCCTGCGCAATACCGGAACCCATGGTTCCTGCACCGATAATACCAACTTTCATTTTCGTATCCTCCTGAATTTCAACGATTTATGTTCCGGCTCTGATATAACCAGAGTCAGGGGATGTAACATAAATTAGCGGTTCTTGAACTCTTTTACTTTTCTCTTTTCGAGGAAAGCCTTCATACCTTCAACCTGGTCCTCTGTCTCGAAACAGTCTGCGAAGCACTTCTGTTCGATCATAATTGCATGGTCAAGGTCCGCAAGAACGCTGTTTGTGATCGCACGTTTTACGTTTCTAACTGCGATCGGAGCATTGGACGCAATTTTCTGAGCCAGTTTCATAACGGTCGGCATTAACTCTTCCTGAGTTGTCACGCCGTTTACAAGGCCGATATGAAGTGCCTGATCCGCTTTGAGGTTTCTTCCGGAGTATAAAAGCTCCTTCGCAATACCCATGCCAACCAGTCTGACGAGACGCTGTGTACCGCCAAAGCCAGGTGTGATACCAAGACCAACTTCCGGCTGTCCAAAAACAGCATTGTCAGAACAGTAACGCATATCACAGCTCATTGCCAGCTCATTGCCGCCGCCAAGTGCAAAACCGTTTACCGCTGCGATTGTCGGCATCGGAAGCATCTCCAGTTTACGGAAGATGTCGTTTCCGAATTTACCAAATCTGCGGCCCTCGATCTTGGACATATTGCTCATCGCACCGATATCAGCTCCGGCAACAAATGCCTTTTCGCCTGCACCGGTTACAATAACGACCCAAGTCTCATTTAAGTCAATCATATCAATCGTTTCATCCAGTTCGATCAGAACCTGAGTGTTTAATGCATTTAAAGCCTCCGGTCTGTTGATTGTGATAATACCGATATGGTTTGCCATCTCATACTTTACAAAATCCATCGCTATCGCCTCCTGTTTGTATTTGTGTCAGTTCCTTTCCTTCAACAGTTTACATACAACACAGTTATGGAACAACGTCAGAGAAGATTAATCTCTCTTAACGATTGTTGCGCAGCCCATACCACCGCCGATGCAAAGTGTAGCAAGACCTGTTTTTGCGTCTGCTTTCTGCATCTCGTGAAGAAGTGTAACAAGGATACGGCAGCCGGAAGCACCTACCGGGTGTCCTAATGCGATTGCACCGCCGTTCGGGTTTAATTTAGCCAGGTCAAAACCAAGGTCTTTACCTACTGCTACGGACTGTGCTGCAAATGCCTCATTTGCCTCGATAATATCGAAATCGCCGATTGTCATGCCAGCTTTATCCATTGCTTTCTGTGTAGCTGCTACCGGGCCGATACCCATGATGCTCGGCTCAACGCCTGCAAGAGCACCTGCTACCCATGTAGCCATCGGTGTAACACCGAGTTCTTTTGCCTTCTCTTCGCTCATAACAACAACTGCTGCTGCACCGTCGTTGATACCGGAGGAGTTACCAGCTGTTACGATACCGTCTTTCTTGAATGCCGGACGAAGCTTGCCAAGTGTTTCCATAGTGGAACCAGCTCTCGGACCTTCATCTGTATCTACGATAACGGAACCTTTTTTACCTTTTACTTCTACCGGAACGATCTCATCTTTGAATGCGCCTGCTGCGATAGCTGCCTCAGCCTTATTCTGGCTCACCATTGCAAAGTGGTCAAGTTCCTCTCTTGTAAGACCCCACTGCTCACAGATGTTCTCAGCTGTGATACCCATGTGGTAGTTATTGAAAGCATCCCATAATGCGTCATTAACCATAGTATCGATTAACTGACCATTGTTCATACGGTAACCGTAACGACCCTGCATCATAGCATACGGAGCTTTGGACATGTTCTCCATACCGCCTGCTACAACGATATCAGCATCGCCTGCAGCAATCATCTGTGCTGCCATGTTTACACACTGTAAACCGGAACCACAAACTACGTTGATTGTTACTGCCGGAACCTCGATCGGAAGGCCAGCTTTGATCATTGCCTGACGAGCTACGTTCTGTCCCTGACCAGCCTGGATTACACAACCCATATATACCTGGTCAACTGCCTCCGGGGCAACACCTGCTCTGTTTAATGCTTCTTTGATTACGATTGCTCCAAGTTCCGGAGCCGGTACTGTGCTTAAAGCACCGCCCATTGTACCAATTGCTGTACGACATGCGCCTGCAAGTACGATTTTCTTTGCCATTTGATCTTCCTCCTCATTTTACCATGTCGGATTACGAGACTAATTCAGGTGGCTTCATTGGCTATCAGCGGTTATCAGCATTCTGAATCCGCTGTTTTGCCGGCCAAAAAAGCACAAAAGTACACACGTTCCGACCATAAATATATGATACCATAATCATAGCACCAATCAATATTGGTGTCAAATAATTATCCCAGGATTTTATGTATTTTTTCCAATCCAAATTAAGTGTTTTAACATTTTTTTAGCACTTTTTTAGCTATCTATATATCATTGGCTTTCAGTACAACCCCAGGCTCATTTCGAAGTTCCTGTTTGTAAAGTTCCAGCAATTCTTTCTGATATTGGGAGGCATCCTGTACACGGTAAAGGTAATAAACCGTCCGGTTCGGGGGCTCAATATCCAATTCATGAATTTCCAGCGGAGCATTCTTTACCATGGTTCTCGCGATCGAAACAGGAAGAAACGCCCAGTTGTCACCACTTTGAGTAAAATACTGCAGAAATCCCATCTCATCCAGATAAATGCGTGGTATCGCAGACGCACCAAAATAATAATCATGCCATGCATCGAAATTTCGATCCCAGCGGGTACGGATTTCTCTTCTCGTATCCAGTTCTCTCAGTGTCACACGTTTCGGAAGTTTCAAATCCTCTCCTGCCACCAGACACAGTTTTTCTTCAAACAGAATATCCGTCTTCACCTGAGACGAATACATCGGATCGGTAATAAATGCAATGTCGACATCTTTGTTTCCCACATACCCGTACGCATCCGCCGAGTGAGTTGTGGTAACATGCAAACTGCATTCCGGATTATCCCGGATAAAGGTCTGGAATACATTTGGAAGCATGAACGCCAGAAGGCTTCCCACGCTGGCCACGTAAAAGCTCTTTTCATTGCCCAGAAGTGCCGCCTCCTGCGTCTCATTCCAAAGTGCCTGCCAACGGTGCGCCAAACCAATGAATGCCTGTCCCTGTCTGGTCAGCTCCACATGGCGGACTCCCTTGTTGCGGACAAACAACGTATATCCCAATTCTTCTTCCAATGCACGGATTCTTCGACCTAAAGCCGGCTGGGTAACATATAACTTATCCGCCGCCGCAGAGAAACTTCCATACTGGATGATATTCAAAAAAGCCTCAATCTCTAGAAAAGTCATCTTCCCCTCCATAATATTAATATTTATTTATATTATATCTTACAAATAAACATTTTACAATCATTAATTTCCATGATACACTACGTGCACAAGGAGATCCTTTCCAACAGCAATACGTTAACACACCAGATTATTAGGAGGTTTTTGATATGACTACAGCATATACTTTTTTACCGGAAATCGTTAATTTTGAAAATTTTAAATATTCTCTGAAAACTTACGGAACAGCATTCTTACCGGACGTATCCAACTATTACGGAAGTACTTACCAGCAGACAGTTATCAAAAATGCATCTGACCTTGCTGATTTTCTCTCCAGAGAACTCAGAATTCCGATTATCCCGGATATTTCTGCAGACTACCCGGATGCACTCAAAATCTTCGACGCAGTTTCTGCAAATGTTCCGGAACAGCTTGAAGAGGCATTTTCCAAACTTGAGCACTGGTTTGAGTACCACATGATCTAAAAATGTTTTAAAAGCTTAACATAATATTAACTTTTATTAATATTATATCAAACTTTTTATCATTTTACAAATAATAAAGAACGTGTTAAACTCACCTACGTTGATAAATAAGTTTTTGCGACTTTATCGCAAAATAACTTCGGGATATCGGGGCTCTTCCTCCCCTTTTCCATATGATATTATAAAAAAACCGCGATTTCGATTCATTGCCTGATTGAAAACGCGGTTTTTTATATTTCAAATATCCAGAATGTTCAAATGGATATTTA
>JAZOVL010000108.1:0-5264 GCA_045658685.1 Pilosibacter sp. | reverse complement strand
GGTTGCCATTTAACGCATTGCATGCGGATAGCTTCACCAGCTTCATAGCCCCCGTCGAAACCAGTACAAGCCCTTACTGGCCGCCCTCTGTGGAGCATATTGCGCACGACTGCGCGAAACCGTTGTGTCAGGATTTCTCCTGAGCGTACTTAATCATAGCATCTTGACTCTTTAAAGTCAAGGGATAGCGACTTACATTTTCCTTACAGAACTGACGCAAAATCCCAGCAAACTCTGTTTTTTAGTACAGATTCTTAACCTTAAAGTCCTTCTCCAGCTCTCTTCTCTGGTCTTTCTTCGCAATATCTGCACGCTTATCGTAAAGCTTTTTACCTCTTGCAAGACCAATCTCCACCTTCACAAGACTTCCTTTAAAATAAACCTGAAGCGGAACCAGGGTATATCCTTTTTCCTGGATCTTTCCTTTTAATTTGTTGATCTCATAACGATGCATCAAAAGCTTACGCTCTCTAAGCGGATCCTTGTTGAAGATATTGCCTTTTTCATATGGACTGATATGCATGCCATAAATCATCACTTCATCGTTGACAATACGTACAAAAGACTCCTTGACACTGCACTTTCCCATACGGAGAGATTTCACCTCTGTACCCACAAGTGAGATACCACATTCGTATTTTTCATCAATAAAGTAGTCGAAATATGCTTTTTTGTTGTTTGCGATCAGTTTCATTCCGCTCTTTGCCATATCCTTCTCCTTTTTTTGCTCACGGCAGACTGTAGAATCATTTTACAGCCTGCCATGATAAATTACAAGTATTTTAAAAGTTCTTGACCGGAAGAAAATCAATCGTTTTCATATAGCGGTCCACACCAACTACCTGGATACGAATCTGCTGACCGAGCTTGAATTTTCTTCTGGTTCTTTCTCCCACCAGTTCATAACGATTCTCGTCAAACACGTAATAATCTCCGTTCAGCTCAGAAACTCTTACCATTCCCTCTACCGTATTGGGAAGTTCCACATAAAAGCCGTAATTGCTCATTCCTGAGATCACACCATCATATATCTCTCCGACTCTGCGCTCCATATACTGGACCTTCTTGGCTTTATCAGTTTCACGCTCCGCCTCTTCTGCCAATCGTTCTCTGGAAGAGGTCCAAATGGAAACCTCCGGAAGGATTTTGTCATAGTGGGACAAGCGTTTCTGATTCAGATTTCCATGCAGATTTTCCTTAATGATCCGGTGGATCTGAAGATCCGGATATCGGCGGATCGGTGAAGTGAAATGAGTATAATACTTCGCTGCCAGACCAAAATGACCGACACATTCCGTCGAATATTTTGCCTGTTTCATGGAACGAAGTGCCAGTCTGGAAAGCAATGCCTCCTCAGGAGTTCCCGCCACTTTTTCCAGTAGTTTCTGCATCTCTTTGGGGTGAAGTTCTCCATTCTGCAGACGGATAGAGTATCCGAAGTTATTAATCAGAATGCCAAATCGTTTGATTTTTTCCTCATCCGGTTTTTCATGCGTACGGTATAAAAATGGAATCTGCTGCCAGAAATAATCTTCTGCCACTGTTTCATTGGCTGCAAGCATGAAATCTTCGATGAGCATATTGGCATCATTGCGTTCATACGGCTTAATTTCCTTCGGACGGCCTTTTTCGTCCAGAATGATCTTACACTCCGGGAAATCAAAATCTACTGCACCGCGAGCCATACGTTTGCTTCTGAGAGCCTTGGCCGTCTCGTCCATAAGTTGGAACATCGGTACAAATTCTGCGTACTCCTCAAGACAGTCCATAGCAAATTGCTTTTTCGCTTCTCTCGCTTTTTGTTCTGCCTCCAGTGCTTTCATATATTCGCGCGCTTCTTTTTTAGACATGTACATCATGTCCTCTTCCGCTTCTTCTGCAATTACGCTGCTCTCTTCCGGCTCATCATACGCTCCGTTTTTCGCCTGCAAGATCGCGTTGACGGCCGTATAAGTCATACGTCTGTCGATTCGCACGACAGATTCACAGATTTTGTGACCAACTACATTTCCCTTTTCATCAAGATCCATCAGACAGCTAAGGGCAAAACGATCCGTTCCTGCATTTAACGAACAGATTCCGTTAGAAAGTCGGTGCGGAAGCATCGGAATCACGCGATCTACCAGATATACACTGGTCCCGCGTTTTAATGCTTCTTTATCAAGTGGTGTATTTTCTCTTACATAGTGGGTAACGTCCGCGATATGCACACCAAGATGGTACATAACACGTCCGTTCACGATTTCTTTTGATACGCTGACCGCATCATCCAGGTCTTTCGCATCTTCACCGTCAATGGTTACCATCGGAACGTTTCGAAGATCTACGCGACCGTTTTCCAGTTCCTCTGCGATCATTTCCTCAGTCAAAGCTTCCGGAACATCTGCCACTTCCTCCATGACATCATCCGGATAACTCTCCGGCAAACCATATGCTTTGATGATAGAAAGAATGTCCACACCCGGATCATTGACATGACCGAGAATCTGGATCACACGTCCCTCCGGATTCTTTCTTCCGCTTCCATAGGAAGTCAGTTTGACAATGACTTTGTGTCCTGTCACTGCACCCATGTCCGCGCCTTCCGGAATGAATACATCTACGGTAATGCGTGGATTGTCCGGAACCACAAAACCAAATCGTTTACTTTTTTCAAAAGTTCCAATCACCGTTTCGTTGGCACGGGTTAAGATTTTTACTACAACAGCTTCGGCTTTGTGGTTTCTCGTTTCCTCTTCTACGACAACTTGAACTGTGTCTCCATCCATAGCGTCTTTGATATTGTCAGGTGCAACAAACACATCGCCATCACGTCCCTCGATCGTAACAAAACCAAAACCTCTCGGATGTGCATGGAAAATACCGGTCTGTGCAAATATTTCTGCTTTTCCGTATTTTCCTTTTTTTGACACACTGATCTTACCTTCTGCCATCAGCGCATCCAATACCTGTTTTAATTCTTCTCGGTTCTCTTTTGGAACATCCAGAAGAATCGCCAGCTCTTTCAGCTTCATCGGTACATATTCTTTTTCATTCATGAGAGCCAGGAGCATATCCTTTCGCTCTTGAAATTGATTATTGTCCATATATCTCCTCTCATTTGTAGACAAAGACAAGAAAACAAAAAACACTCTTGAGAATAATCCAACAAGAGTGTTCGTCATCTTAGATGTTTAAATTTAAAGCAAGTGCCAGTACAAAGATTAATACCGCAATAATCTTTGTGATCTTTTCCATATTACCCTCTAAAGTACGGCCCTTATTTTTAGCCCAATGGCTTTCTGCAGCTCCGCTGAGTGCACCAAGTCCAGAGGACTTTCCTTCCTGCATTAATACGATAACTGTCATAGCGACACATGCGATAACGAATACAATTGTTAAAAGGATTCTTAACATTAAATTACACCTCCTGTCCACAAACAACAGTTATCATAACACAGTTTTTTATGAAATACAACCTTTATTTCCCGGAATCACCGTTAATTTTTTCTTCAATTCTTAGTAATTCATTGTATTTCGATACCCGTTCCGAACGACAGGGAGCACCTGTTTTAATCTGTCCTGCATTTACTGCAATCGCCAGATCAGCAATAAATGTATCTTCTGTTTCTCCGGATCTGTGTGAGATTACGGTTTTAAATCCGGCCTTCTTAGCCGTTTCGATTGCCTCAAGACTCTCTGAAAGAGTTCCGATCTGATTGACTTTGATCAGAATCGCATTTCCGGCTCGAAGCTCAATTCCTCTTTCCAGCCTTTTTTTATTAGTTACAAACAAGTCATCACCAACCAACTGCACCTTATCTCCAATTGACTTTGTCAAAAGCTGCCAGCCTCTCCAGTCTTCCTCGTCGAGCGCATCTTCGATCGAACAGATTGGAAAACCCGCTGCCAGACATCGGAAATAATCCACCATCTGCTCCGTTGTACGCTCCACTTTGATTCCTCTCATTTTGCTCTCGCCTTCGAACTCGTACATACCTGTTTGCTCGTTATACAATTCGCTGGCTGCCGCATCGATAGCAATTTTCACATCTGCTCCTGGCTCATACCCGGTCTCGCGAATCGCTTTCACCATATAAGAAAGGACTTCTTCTGAATTCTTAAGATTTGGTGCAAAACCGCCTTCATCTCCGATCGCAGTAGAATATCCATCAGCTTTTAATAATGACTTTAACGTGTGGTAGATTTCCGCACACATACGAAGACCTTCTGCGAAATTGGCCGCACCGGTAGGCATGATCATGAATTCCTGCAAATCCACCGTATTATCCGCATGTTTTCCGCCATTTAAGATATTCATCATTGGAACCGGAAGTTCCTGGCCGATGATTCCACCTAAATACCGATACATAGGAATATCCAGAGCCGCCGCCGCTGCCCGCGCAGTTGCAAGCGATACCGCAAGAATTGCATTTGCTCCCAATTTCTCCTTATTCTCAGTTCCGTCCGCCTCACAAAGCAGGCGGTCGATCCGCTTCTGGTCCAAGGCATTTTCAAACATGACCGCTTCCGCCAGTTCTGTGTTGATGTGCTCCACCGCTTTTTTCACGCCTTTTCCCAGATAACGTCCTCCTCCGTCACGAAGCTCCACTGCCTCAAACTTTCCTGTAGAAGCTCCAGAGGGAACGGAAGCCCGGCCAATGGCACCGCATTCCAGTTCTACCTCTGCTTCCACCGTCGGATTTCCTCTGGAATCCAGGATCTCACGACCTTTGACTCTTACGATCTCATAGTTTATGTCCATAAAAATGGCCTCCTAATAGTAACTTTTCGTTACTGTTAGGATAGCCAGATCTACGGGTGTTTATTACTATGGATATCATTTTTGAGAGTCGAATTGAACTGTAAACATCTCCATCCGCACCACCTCCCTTCTTGTTCAAGTACGGGAGGCTTCCAGTATCTATACAAGAAAATCCTTAATTCTGATACTTCCACACCCAAATATTCCTCAATTTCCATCATTTATCATTAGTCAAAGTATCCATATAAAAAAATCTACTCGTTTGATACCCTAATCCAGACATAGTTAGGATCAATCTGCATAGTTTTTCTCTCTTGATACTTCCCCCCATGGAAATCAGCAAAAACCAGCCTTTTTCTGATTGAAAAGTATCAAATCGCAGTAATTTTTCATATAGATCCCCCACACCTGCCCGATAATAAAAAGGGCAGCCGAATTTTCCTGACTGCCCTTTTGGACTTTCTACCTACGCTTACATTCTGATACTCTCATAGAGCATACCATACTTATTATCGTATTG
>JAZOVL010000107.1:0-15638 GCA_045658685.1 Pilosibacter sp. | reverse complement strand
TGATGGTGGAAATGGGAATCGTACTCAGCGTATCAAACGGAATTACACTGGAATCTTAGTTAGAGGTAACATAGAATGAGAAGAAGAAGAGGTAGAGGGTACTCCGGTTTCAGTGGGTACAGAAGAAGACGCGGAAGAGGAAAGACCGCAGCCATCGTGCTGGGGGTGATTCTTGCGATCGTACTTCTCATCGGTATTCTGTTGTGGGCAGTCCAGATTAAAGAAATCGAAGTGACCGGAAATAAGCATTACACAGAAGAGCAGATCATCGATCTGATCTTTGATGAAACCTGGTCCAAGCATTCTGCGTACTGCTATTATGAAAATAAGTTTCAGGAACCGAAGTCCATTCCGTTCATTGAAGAATATAAAGTAGAATTCCAGAGTCCTACGAAAGTAAGAATCGTTGTTTTTGAGAAGAGTGTGGTTGGTTATGTCTCTTATATGAGCAGCTATATGTATTTTGACAAAGACGGCATTATCGTGGAAAGTTCCGTGGAACAGCTTCCTGGTATTCCGTGGATCACGGGAATGGAGTTCGGACATATTGTCCTCCACCAGCCGCTTCCGGTGGTAAATCAGTCTATCTTCGACCAGATTTTGAATCTGACACAGGTTCTTTCTGTCAATGGTGTACAGGTAGACAAGATCAATTATAACAGCTTCTTAGAGGCGGAACTTACAATTGGTGAGATCAATGTTGAACTGGGAAATGATGAGAATCTGAACGGAAAAGTATCTGAACTCAGTGACATCTTGCCAGAGCTTACCGGACTGTCCGGAACCCTTTATCTGGACAGTTACGATGAAAATAACAGCAATCCAATGTATACATTTAAGAAAAATTAGTGCATTGTATCTATTACAAAAATGTTAAAATAATAGTTGATATTTTGCGGAAAATCCAATATAGTATATACTAGATTAAATTGGACTAGTTCCATGCAACATATAAATTCAGCAAAAAAGGCTCTTTTGAGCAGAAAAAAGGAGGATACACCCTTGTTAGAAATTAAGATCAACGAGGCAGAGAACGCCGCAAGAATTCTCGTAATCGGTGTAGGCGGCGCTGGTAATAACGCAATTAACCGCATGGTTGAAGAAAATATTATGGGAGTTGAATTTATCGGTATCAATACAGATAAGCAGGCTCTTCAGTTCTGTAAAGCTCCGACTGCAATGCAGATCGGTGAGAAGTTAACAAAAGGTCTCGGTGCAGGTGCGAAGCCGGAAATCGGTGAGAAGGCAGCTGAGGAGAGTCAGGAAGAGTTAGCACAGGCTATGAAGGGTGCTGACATGGTATTCGTTACCTGTGGTATGGGTGGCGGTACAGGTACAGGTGCAGCTCCGGTTATCGCTCAGATTGCAAAGGATATGGGTATCCTTACTGTTGGTGTTGTTACAAAGCCGTTCCGTTTCGAAGCAAAACAGCGTATGAACAATGCGCTCAGCGGTATTGAAAACTTAAAGAATGCAGTTGACACATTGATCGTGATCCCGAATGATCGTCTTCTCGAGATCGTTGACAGAAGAACAACGATGCCGGAAGCTTTAAAGAAAGCTGACGAAGTTCTTCTTCAGTCTGTACAGGGTATCACAGATCTGATCAATGTTCCGGGTCTTATCAACCTTGACTTTGCTGACGTTCAGACTGTTATGATGGACAAGGGTATCGCTCACATTGGTATCGGTCGTGCGAAGGGCGACGACAAAGCTCTTGAGGCTGTTAAGCAGGCAGTTTCCAGCCCGCTTCTTGAGACAACTATCGAGGGTGCTTCCGATGTTATCATCAACATCTCTGGTGATATCAGCCTGATCGAAGCAAACGAGGCTGCTACTTATGTTCAGGAACTTGCTGGTGATGACGCAAATATCATCTTTGGTGCTATGTACGATGAGTCTATGGAAGACGAGGCTACAATCACTGTTATCGCTACAGGTCTTGATGCACACGGTGCAAATACACCGGTTGAGCGTGCGATGAAGGATTTTACAAAGTTCAACAAGGTTCCGGCAGCTCCGAAGGCAGCTCCGGCTCCGAAAGCAGCTCCGGCAGAGGCGGCAGCTACTACAGCTGCTCCGCAGTTAAACATCCCGAATGCAAGTGCTCCGGTATATCGTCCGGCTCAGAGAGAAACTCAGATCAACATTCCGGATTTCTTAAAGAACCGCAGATAATTATCTAAAACAAATCATATGAAATCTCGCAGGTGCCGTATCAAAGCGGCACCTGTTTTACATTCTATATCATCTAAAATCAATATATTCCCATCAAAGAAAATGCGAAAATTGCGATGAAAAGCCTTGATTTCATCTGTCCGTTTGACAAAATCCGTAGTCTCTTTTGGCTATAATAAGCCCTGTTATCCCGTTTGAGGGAACCGGGACGGAGGGGGAAAATGGAATATGAGTTTTACATCGATGTATTTTTTCTCGTAGATTTCTATTTAAATCTTCTGTCCCTGTTCCTGACAGCTGCATGCCTGCATCAGAGAAATTCTGTCGTGCGGCTTGGTCTGGCTGCAGCGATAGGGAGCTTTTGGAACAGCATCTTGATCCTGTTTCCATTTCTTCCATTAAGAGCTGAACTTCCGGTCACACTGGTGGTGGTTGGAGGTATCATGTTGACAATTGCATTTCGTGGATTGTTCTCAGATGGAATCCTACGCATGTTGAAGGCGGAGGGCTGTCTTTTTTTATCCTCGGGGCTGGTCAACAGTTGTTATTCTTTCTCCTGTCAGCAATTTTATCTGACGGACATGGAGGGACTTATTTTTGCCGGATTTATTTGTGTATTGCTGGAGTCATTGATACGATGCTGTGTGTTCAATCGCGGGAAGATTGGTGATGACCGCTATCAGGTGTCTCTTTATTATAAGGGGAACGAAAAGCGTTTTCTGGCTTTGGCAGATTCGGGAAATCGTCTTTGTGTGCCGGAGTCAGGGAAACCGGTTTCCTTGATCTCTTATAAAGACTGCAGTGGGTTTTGTGAGGAGGTATCCGGTGGATTTTATATTCCGTATCATGCAGTTGGAACGGAGAAGGGAATGTTGTTTGCAATGCAGTTTGAAAGAATGGAAATTAGGAAAAATGGAAGAACCAGGATTATTCATTGCCCTGTAGTGGCGATTGTAAAAGAGCGATTGTCGGCAAAAGGGGACTTTTCCATGATTCTGCCGGAAGTGTATGTTCCTGAAGAGTAATGAACGAAGAAAGATGAAGGAGGAAACCATCATGATCATAAAGTTGTCGGTTCCAAACCGATTTAAGCTAAAGAAAATGGTGACGCTCAAGACGGTTATCATGAAAAATCAGGGAGAAATTCATTATATAGGAGGCGCTGATGTACTTCCTGCGCCACTTTCACCGGAGGAGGAGACAGAGGCACTGGCATGTTTTGGGACAGAGGAAGAAAAAAATGCCAGATCCAGGCTGATCGAGCATAATCTGCGTCTTGTCGTGTACATAGCAAAGAAATTTGACAATACCAGCGTGGGAGTTGAAGATTTGATTTCCATTGGAACTATTGGTCTGATCAAAGCAATCAATACATTTAATCCTGATAAAAACATCAAGCTGGCCACCTATGCCTCCCGCTGCATCGAAAATGAGATTTTAATGTACTTGCGGAGAACCAGCAAAACAAAATTAGAGGTCTCCATTGATGAGCCTTTAAATGTGGACTGGGACGGAAATGAGCTGTTGCTTTCAGATATTTTAGGAACGGATGAAGATGTGATTTCAAAAGGGATTGAAGAAGAGGTCGAAAAAAGTCTGCTTCAAAATGCCATCGACCATTTGAATCCCAGGGAACGAAAAATCGTAGAGTTGAGATTTGGGCTGACCCGTCCAGGTGGAGAGGAAATGACTCAGAAAGAAGTGGCAGATCTGATGGGAATTTCTCAATCTTATATTTCCAGGTTGGAGAAGAAGATTATGAGGCGCCTGAAAAAAGAGATTATAAGGTTTGAATAATTGAAAGAGGCAATAAAAATCGTCCGTAGAAACGACCACGGACGATTTTTTGTGCAATATGAATTTAGTTTTCAAAAAGACGGCTGTAAATCTCATCACAGAGCATATCCACGTAAGCCTGATCCGGAAGGTCTTTTCCTGTGATCAGAAGTTCCTGGATCCACTCGAAACGTCTTAAACTCATTTCCTCTGGGCTGAGACCATTCTCAGTGAAGAGAATACGACGGTCAATATCGGCAGCATCATAGCTTTCAACGAACCACTCGATGATCTCTTTTGTCTGGTCTTTTTCACTGGAAATCTCTGTTTTTAAAACAGCGGCAGACTTCTTAGAAGAAACAGCAACTACAAACGAACCAATTGCCATGAATGCTAACATTCCCATTACGATGAGTTTCATCACGCCTGTAAATGGAAGATTGATGATTCCTGTAAGGGAAAGGATCAGGGCAGCAGAAGCTGCAACACCTACAATGAGGAATGCAGACGCAGAAGAAGCCATGTCTTCATATTTCTGACCTTTATCGACAAATGTTCCGGAGGATGCGCGGCGTGGCTGAACCTGTTTTCCTTCCGCAGCAGCTTTTTCAGCAGCTTCTTTTGCAAGAGCTTCCTGTTTCTGCTGCTCCGCCATCATCATTTCGTACTGTTTTCTCATCTGCTCATTGTACTGAGCCTGAGCTTTCTTTAACATTTCCTCTGCAGCTTCTTTTGATTCAAAGAGAGGGCCGCCGCAATCACTACATTTGGTAATACCCTCAACAAATTCCATATCACATTTCGGACAGTATGGCATAGGTAGTACTTCCTTTCTTTTGTTTCGTCAGATGTGCCTGAGATAAAAGACGGAGGCACACATATGCAAACATTATAACTCAATTTCCGAAAAACGTCCATAGTTTGTATGTTTTTATACTTCCATTTATGTTAGAAATCGGTTAAAATGATACATACAAAATTTACGATGAGAAAGGGGGATTTCATGAGAATTGCGGTTGTAACAGACAGCAACAGTGGAATCACACAAAAACAGGCGGCAGAGATGGGGGTATTTGTACTACCGATGCCGTTCGTGATTGATGGTGTAACTTATTTTGAAGATATTAATCTGACGCAGGAAGAATTTTATAAAAAACTGGAAAATGATGCGGATATCTCCACATCTCAGCCGTCTCCGGAGTCAGTGATGAAGCTCTGGGATAAGGCATTGGAGGAGTATGACCAGGTAGTACATATCCCGATGTCCAGTGGTCTGTCCGGATCCTGTCAGACGGCGATGATGCTGGCGATGGAGGAGGAATACGAGGATAAAGTCTTTGTGGTGGATAACCAGAGAATTTCCATTACTCTGGCGCAGTCCGTAAAGGAAGCTCAGATGATGGCTGCCATGGGATATGACGGTGCCAAGATTAAGAGACGTCTGGAAGAAACAAAGATGGATGCAGCGATCTTCATTACGGTAGATACTTTGAAGTATTTAAAAAAGGGCGGTCGTATCACACCGGCGGTAGCGATGATCGGAACCTTACTGAAGATTAAGCCGATCCTTAGTATTTTTGGTGAGAAATTAGATTCTTATGCGAAGGCGAGAACCGTGAAGCAGGCAAAGGCGACCATGGTAGAAGGTATTGTGAAGGAACTGAGCCAGAATTTCCATGATCCGGAATGCAGACATACCCATCTTGGTGTGGCTCATACTAAAAATGAAGAGGCTGCCCTTGTCTTTGCTGAAGAAGTGAGAGCTATGTTCCCATATGCGGACGTGACGGTTGCACCACTTTCCCTCAGCGTGTCCTGTCACATCGGACCGGGAAGCATTGCAATTACTGCGACAAGAAAGCTGGTAGAGGAAGATGAAAACACTCCGAACTAAGATCTGGAGTCTGTACCGGAAGCATACACCGAGTATCCGTGTGCCTCTGGTGTTGTTTGTGATTTTTTTGTGTATGATACCTCTGGTGATCCAGAGCCGTGTTTTGGCAGGTTCTTCCAAGCAGAACCAGGTGGACAGAAGGATCATTGACGTACAGAACCAGTGTCAGATCATCAGTAACAAGATGACAAGAACCGGTTATCTGAGTGGTACCGTCGTGGATAATGCCGCGATTGACGCAGAGCTTTCCATGCTTGCGGATATTTTCAGCGGTCGTATTCTGATCGTTAACTCGGGTTTCAAGGTAGTAAAAGACACATTTTCTCTGTCTGAAGGAAAGGTTTGTATTTCAGAAGAGACCATCCGCTGCTTCCAGGGTGAGGCGACGCGAAAGTATAATACAGAAAAGCATTATTTTCTGTTGGCAATTCCAATCACAGAAAATGTCCAGACGCTGGAGGTCGATTCTGCACCGAAGACAGCAGGTGTCATGCTTGTAACTGCTTCTACAGAGAGCATGACTGCTTTGGAGGAAAGCCTGTTGGACCGCGCGTCCCTGTTTCAGCTGACTGCATTTTTAGCGGTCGCTATCGTAGCTGTTATTGTGCTGCAGGCTGCATTTCGTCCGTTTGACGCCATCGTAGGTTCTATCAACCGTGTGGCGGAAGGCAATCTGGACGAGGATATTGAAGAGATGAGCTTTTCCGAGACGAAACGTATTTCCAAATCGCTGAATCGAATGTTGGAAAATATTAAGACTATGGAGCAGTCTCGCCAGGAATTTGTATCCAACGTATCTCACGAATTAAAGACACCGATCACCTCGATCCGTGTACTGGCAGATTCTCTGATGGGCATGGATCATGTTCCTGAGGAGCTTTATAAAGAGTTTATGACGGATATTTCCGATGAGATCGACCGTGAGAGTAAGATCATTGACGATCTTCTGACACTTGTGCGAATGGACAAGGAGTCCCCGGAGATGAGCTTCCAGTCTGCCAATGTCAATTCTCTGGTAGAGATGGTATTGAAGCGTCTCCGTCCAATCGCGCGAAAGAGAAATATTGAAGTTATTTTTGAAAGTATGCGAGAAGTGACCGCCGATATCGATGAGGTGAAGCTATCTCTGGCGATCAATAATCTGGTGGAAAATGCCATTAAATACAATAAAGAGGACGGATGGGTGCGTGTGACTTTGGATGCGGACCACAAGTTTTTCTATTTAAAGGTTGCAGATTCCGGTGTGGGTATTCCGGAAGAGTTCAAGGACCGTGTATTTGAACGTTTCTACCGTGTGGATAAAGCAAGATCCCGTGAGACCGGCGGTACCGGATTGGGACTTGCGATCACAAAGAATGTTATTTTGCTGCATCACGGTGCAGTTCGCGTGGAAAGCAAGGAAGGCGAAGGTACGATATTCCTTGTTCGTATTCCGCTGATCTACATTTCATAGGAGGGAAAGAATGATGAAGACGATGAGAAATTATCTTGCGCTTTTCCTTCTTATGGTGGTGAGTATCCTTTGCATCGGATGCGGAAGGGAAGGAGAACAGACCGGTACAGACTCCGGTTATATGATTTATTATTTAAATGCATCCGGAAATCAATTGATGGGCAATCCGTATGAGCCTCAGGCTGTAGATCAGGAGATGCTGGTGCAGGAGCTGATAGCGGCGTTAAATACGGTGCCGTCTGATTTGGAATGCCAGTCAGCAATGCCTTCACAAGTGGAAAAGATGTCCTTCCGTGTGGAAGAGAATGTATTGCATTTATATGCAGATGCTAATTATGCACTGATGGATTCGGTTAAGGAAATTCTTTGCCGGGCAGCACTGACAAAGACACTGACGCAGATTCCGGGCATTGATTATCTGACAATCTACTGTGCTGAACAGCCAATCATGGATGGCGCGGGAAATCCAGTCGGAATGCTTGCTGCAACCGATTTTGTAGACAGTATCCGGGATGTCAATTCCTTCGAAAAGACGGAGATGACCTTGTATTTTGCAAACGCAGCCGGAGATATGCTGCTTTCGGAAAAACGTGAAGTAATGCGAAGCACCAATACATCGGTGGAAAAACTGATCGTGGAGCAGTTGATCGAGGGTCCGAAAGTGACCGGAAGATACGCAACGATGCCTAAAGACGTGAAGCTGCTTAGTGTATCAGTAAATGAGACCGTGTGTTCCATTAACCTTGATGCGTCATTCTTGAACAATACACTGGACGTGAAAGAGTATATCCCGATCTATTCCATTGTGAATTCTCTTTCGGAGCTTTCAACAGTCAGTCGTGTACAGATCCGAATCAATGGTTCAGAGGATGCGGTGTTCCGTGAGTTGATCCCGTTGAGCACTGTGTTCGTGCGTAATTACGACTATATCGTAGGAGGAAAAACAAATTAATAGACCTTTGCTGTATTTGACCGGAGGACTGGTACTTGGAGAGACGATGGCCCTTTGGATGACGGCAGAGCAGGTATGTGTTGGGCTGGCAGCCTTGCTGCCTGTCTTTTCCTGTGCCTTGGTGCGTGGTGGATTCCGCGGCAGAGGCACAGGAGGAGATGGGAGCAGGCGACCAGTCCTTTTTTTGATCGTGGCAGTGATCTGGTTTGGTCTGGTTTGTGGATCAGTCCGTATGGAATATGAAGAATGGTTCGTGAGGGAAGAGCAGGAAATAATTGTGGAAACCGCGGAACGTGAAGTGTGGATGACTGGACAGGTGATCGAGATTCAAAACGTAGATGATGGTGCACGGTTACAGCTTCGTACATGTGAGCTTTATATGAATGAGTCGATTGAGAAGCGTTCAGCTGCAAACGACCGGAAAATACGAAGTATGTATGTGTACGCAGATTCAGCAGAACAGTTGCATCTGGGAATGCATATTGTCGTCAGAGGAAGTTGTGAACTTCCAGAACCAGATCGAAATCCCGGAGGATTTGACTATCGCCAGTATTGTCTTTCAAAAGGGATTGCAGGGATTTTTCGTGCTGAGTTCCTGGATTCCGGCCCGGGATTTGATGAATCGAAACTCCCTCTTATACATCTGGAAAGGGGCTATTGGCATTTACGAGAAAGAATCCGTCAGGCTGGTATTACGCTGGAGAGAAAATTGGAGGAAATTGCAGAGCCGGAAGACCTGGGGATTTTAAAGGCGGTTTTGCTTGGACAAAAGGCAGATATGGATGAGGAGTTATATGAACTGTATCGCAAGAATGGAATTTCTCACGTTCTGGCGATCAGTGGCCTGCACGTTTCTGTAATCGGAATGGGCTTCTGGAAAGGGCTCAGAAAGCTTGGAATGGGATATATGCAGGCCGGATGTATTGCATTTGCCGTATTGTTTGGATATGGAATGATGGTTGGATTTGGACCGTCGGTAATACGAGCCGTATTTATGCTGGGTGTTTCTTTCTGGGCAGGAATCCTGGGCAGAACGTATGATTTGCCATCTGCCATCTGTGTTCCGGCGATGGGCATCCTGCTATGGAAACCATACATGCTCACGCAGGCTTCCTTCCAACTTTCTTTTCTGGCTGTGGGGGCTGTGTTCGCACCTGGAAATATACTGGCGCGGAAATGGGAATTAAAAGGAATTGCAGAGAATGTCTGGATTAGTCTTTCACTGCAGATTGTTACACTTCCGTTCGTGTTGGCGCATTCATACGAAGTACCGTTGTTCGGTATATTACTGAATTTTGTGGTGATACCACTGATGTCTTATGTGTTGGTATCTGGAATTTTGGGAGTGACAGGAAGTTTTGTATGGGAAGGCCTGGGTGTTGTGCTGTTGGGCGGTGCACATTGGATCCTGAAACTATATGAGCAGCTGTGTCAGGGTGCACAGCAGTTTCCGAAGGCGAATTTGATCCTGGGAGCTCCGGAAAACTGGAAGATCATCGTGTATTTGGGGCTGATCATAGTTGGAACCTTGTTAATGTTTCGATTTGGAAAACGGTGGCTGTTCTTATGGGGGATTGGTGTGCTGGTCTTGTACCCATGGTCGGAACCGGGACTTTCGGTAATGATCCTGGATGTTGGACAAGGAGATGGAATCTTTCTGGAAGCGGAGGGGAGGACTATGCTGGTGGATTGTGGCAGCAGCCAGAACCGGGAAATTGGATCCGATGTCCTGCTTCCATTTCTAAAGAGTCAGGGAATCGGATATGTGGATACGATTGTCTTGACTCATGGAGATCAGGATCATGTCAGCGGAATCAGAGAATTGTTGGAAAAAATGGACTGTGGTATTGAAATTGGAGAGCTGTTTGTTTCAAGAGCAGCAATGACAGACTCTGTATGTTGGGAGATTTCAAGTTTGGCAGAGAAAAGGGGGATTTCTGTCCGATATTGTGAAGCTGGCGATGTGCTTACAGGAATTTTAGGAGATGCTGTGGAGATTTCGTGTTTGAATCCGCCGGCATCTGTAAAGCAAGGTTCAGAAGATATGACGGATCGAAATGGAGATTCGATTGTATTGCAGGTTACTTATGGTGGATTTTCTATGCTTCTTACGGGAGATATCGGAGCAGAGGAAGAAGTGGAATTGATGGAACGGTATGAGTTAACACCGGTTACTGTTTTGAAGGCGGCTCATCACGGTTCGGCGAAATCAAACAGCAGAGGATTTCTGGAGGCAATCAGACCTGCTTATGCAATTTTCTCTTATGGAGAGGGAAATATCTACGGGCATCCTGCCCCGGGAGTCGTGGATATGTGTGAAGAACTTGGTGCACAAGTGTGGGAAACAGCCAGGTCCGGGGCGATAAGGCTGTGGACGGACGGAACTTACTTGCGAATCGAGGGATGGCTTGACAGAGCGGATGGGATTTGATAAGGTTTTTGTAAGACAGAATTATTGAGAGATTCCAGAATATAAAGAGGAAAATCATGCAGACATTAAATAAAGATATCAAAGAAAAGAATTTTAAATCGGTATATCTGATCTGCGGAGATGAACCATTTCTTGTGGGCAGTTATAAAAAACGAATGAGGGAAGCGATCTCCGGCGACGATGTCATGAATTTTAATTATTTTGAGGGAAAGAATCCGGATGTAAAAGAGATCATCAGTCTGGCAGATACGATGCCTTTTTTTTCGGACAGGCGTTTGATTCTCATTGACAGCAGCGGATTTTTTAAGAGTGCTCCGGAAGAGCTTGTGACGTATCTTCCGCAGATGCCTGATACCACTTGTCTGATTTTCTGCGAAAGTGAAGTGGATAAGAGAAACAAACTCTATAAGAAAGTCAAAGACCTGGGTCATGTTGCGGAATTAAACAAACAGGATTCCGCCCAGCTTATGCAGTGGGCAGCCGGGATTCTGACGAAAGATGGGAAGAAGGTTACCAGACCAGTCATGGAATACTTTTTGGAGCGGACCGGTGACGATATGGAAAATATCCGGACGGAGCTGGAAAAGCTAATCTGCTATACCATGGGACGCGATGTGATCACGAAAGAAGACGTGGAAGCTATCGGTACGGTCCATGTGACCAACCGGATTTTTGAGATGGTCTCTGCGATCGTGGCAGGAAATACAAAGAAAGCACTGGATTTATATGAAGATCTTCTGACATTAAAAGAACCGCCTATGCGAATCTTGTTTTTGATTGCCAGACAGTTCAATCAGCTTCTGCAGGTGAAAGAGCTCATGGCACAGGGAGGCGACAGGGGAGCCGTAGCTTCCAAATTAAAAGTTCCTCCGTTTGCTGCGGGGAAGCTGATCACTCAGGCCAAGGTATTTACCAAAGAGCAGATCCTTTCTTACGTACAGCTTTGTGTAGAATCAGAAGAGGCTGTAAAGACCGGACGTTTGGGAGACCGAATGGCGGTAGAACTGCTGATCGCGAGAAAATATTAGAAATTTAATAGAATGTGATCTGGCACATTCTCCGCGCGTGAGCGGGCTGCGCAAATAAAAAAGCTTTTCCGACACACCACTCGGAAAAGCTTTTTTATATTTATTCTTGTAAATCGTTCCAGTCTTTTCAATTAAGCCATTGCGTTTACAGCTTTGGACAAACGGGATACTTTTCTGGAAGCAGTATTCTTATGGAAAACGCCCTTTGTAGTAGCCTTGTCGATTTCGCTTGTAGCAGCAACGAGAGCAGCCTGAGCAGCAGCCTTATCGCCAGCTGTGATAGCAGCCTCTACTTTCTTAACATAAGTTTTAACTTTAGATCTGATAGCTTTGTTTCTAGCAGCCTTAGTCTCAGCAACTAAGATTCTCTTTTTTGCAGATTTGATGTTAGCCAATCTGTGCACCTCCATTATAATTAAAAAATATTCTCTGTTTGTTTTGCATCAAAGTCTGGACACGGACAGTTCAATGTAAACATACTGTTATATTTTAGCGAATAATTCCTGTGATGTCAATACATAATTCTTCTTTTTTTGCCGAAAATTATTAATAAAAATAAGTCTGAATTGAGGAAATGTATGATAGAAAATGACAAGAACCGATTTGGCGTCCGGACAGACCTGGCGTTGGAAGAACAAGAGCGTTTTCAAGAAGATGATGTGGAAATTCAGGGCGTAGAACTGTATGAGTGGGAGCGGAAACAAGAAGGGATCCGGCTGAGCCAGGTCATTATAAAAAACGAGGAAGGTGCAGCGGCGATGGGAAAGCCTATAGGGCATTATCTGACCCTGGAAGCGCCAGGGCTCGCAGAAAAAGATGATGATTTTCATAAAGAAGTGACACAATCCCTTGCAGAACAGATTCTGGAGCTTTTGAAGCTGCACCATGTGGAAAACTCCTCGATTCTTGTGGTAGGTTTGGGGAATCAGGACGCGACTCCGGATGCGCTGGGACCGAAGGTTCTGGAACATTTGCAGGTCACAAGACATTTATGTCTGGAGTATGGAAAGGAATTTTGTGAAAAACACGGATATCCGATCCTCAGCGGACTGACACCGGGAGTCATGGCCCAGACCGGGATGGAGACCGCAGAGATCATCAAAGGTGTCATCAAGGAAACACGGCCGGGGGTGGTGATCGTGGTGGATGCTCTTGCAGCACGCAGCGTGCAGCGGCTTGGTGTAACGATCCAGCTTGCGGATACGGGAATTCATCCCGGCTCTGGAGTGGGTAATCATAGAAATGCTCTGACGGAGGAAGCGCTTGGTATTCCAGTTCTGGCTCTGGGGGTTCCGACGGTCATTGAGCTTTCAGAACCGGAATTTGGTCCTATGTATGTGACTCCCCATAATATTGATGAACGGGTGGAAATGCTCAGCTACACCATTTCAGAAGCGATCCATGAGGCGCTGTTCCGGTGATAGAATCCTCTTAGTCCACATAAACTGTAGGTAACAATAGTCTGTGAGGGCAGAATGAGGCGAAGAGGGTCTTATTTAAAATGGAAACTGCGGAGAAATCGCCCGGTTGTTCTGGGAATCGCAGGTTTGATTGTGGCGGTCAGCGTCTTCCTGGGAAACCATGAAGCGATTGTGAAAAAAATAGAGGAACTTTATTTTAAATATGGAGTGTGTGCTGCTGACACTGTGATGGAAAGCTGGTTTCCCGATGTGCATTTTGATGGAACTGGAATCAGCAGTTATATGTTACAAAAACCGGGTGTGCTGGAATATCTGGATCAGCTTCCGAGGGGCTATGAACAGGGAGAAGATCCGGCTTATGAGAGAATGTTGGCTAATGCGTGGGAAGCGAAGATTTTAGAGGAAAATATGGAGTATGAAGGAAGAGAAAAGGAAAGTCAGGCAGAGAAAGATGATGTCCAGATTGCCTCTTCCCAGTTCGTTGCAGAACTGATCAAGATCAAGGCGTCCGGTTCGGCGATCATTCGCGAGATACTGGCAGTCTGTGATTATCTGATGATGGAATTTTACATCGTTCATCCAACCACAACAGCAAATGGAGGCCTGATTAATGTGGAAACGCTTCTGGGTGTGGATCTTTCGCTCAAAAAACAGGAGGATCACCCTCAGATCCTGATTTATCATACACACTCTCAGGAGGAATTTTTGGATTATCCACAAAGAGAAGATGCAACGATTGTGGGGGTAGGGGCTTATCTGGCAGAATTGTTAGAAGAACGAGGGTATGGAGTTATTCATGACAGATCTGTTTATGATGTGAAAGGTGGAAAGCTGGACCGCAGTCAGGCATATACGTATGCGTTGGACGGGATCAGTGGAATATTACAAGAGAATCCGTCGATCGAGGTTGTCTTAGATCTTCATCGGGATGGAGTGGATGAGGGGACTCACTTAGTCACAGAAGTGAATGGGAAGCCGACTGCCCGTATTATGTTTTTCAATGGGATATCTCAAACACCGGAGGGACCGATCGAATATCTTCCGAATCCTAACAGGGAAGGAAATCTGGCTTTCAGTTTTCAGATGCAGCTGAAGGCTTCAGAGCAATACCCGGGGCTGACCAGAAAAATCTATTTAAAAGGCCTCCGCTATAATCAGCATGTCCGGGCGAGGACGGCTCTGATCGAGGTTGGAGCCCAGACAAACACGTATGCGGAGGCCTTAAATGCCATGGAACCATTGGCAGAATTGATATGCCAGGTTCTGGATGGAAGATAAAGATTAGTTTTTAAGTTTTAATTTTTTATCCCAGCCGCTGAACCAGTAGTACAGGGTTGTGAGAAGGGCACATAACATCCAGCCGGCCGGATATCCGAAGCCCACAAGACTCGGTGTGTAGCATACTTGCTTCACGATAAAGAGATAAACCTGACGGAATGCTACATAGGAGATCAGCATCAGGATCATCGGTGTTTTGGAGTTTCCTGCACCGCGGAGCGTTCCGGAATATACCTGGGTAACTGCACTGGTCACAAAGAAGAAGATATTCTGTCTAAGGAACAGGATACAGTAGTAGACTACATCTTCCTCCTGGCTGAACAGCTTTGAAAACTGTGGAGCAAAGATCCAAAGAAGGCTCGCGATGGTGAATGCGATTCCAACGGACATGATCATCGCTGTTTTGGTACCTTTTTTTGCACGGTCCAGATTGCCTGCACCGATATTCTGACTGGCGAAAGTTGTGATCGCCTGGGCAATACTCATCATCGGAAGCATGACAAACATATCGATCTTGGAGTAGCTGCTCCAGCCGGCCATACATCCGGAGCCAAAGCCATTGATGTAAGATTGTACATAAACGTTGGAGAAGGATGTGATCGCTTGCTGCAGTCCGGCCGGCATACCGATGGAACAGATCTGTCGAACCAGCGGAAAGTTGATATGTAGATCTTTCCAGACGAAGCGATAGTTTTCTTTTGTCTTTGTCAGCAGGATCAAGATCAGGATCGCGGATACAAACTGGGAAATGATGGTTGCATAAGCAACACCGGCGATTCCCATATCGAAGACGATAACAAATACCAGATCCAAAACGATGTTCATGATACTGGAAAAGATTAGGAAATACAGCGGGCGTTTTGTATCACCGACTGCACGGAGGATACCACTTCCGATATTATAAAGAAGCAATCCGAAAACGCCGGCGAAATAAATACGCAGATAGGCAGACGCCTCCGGCATAACATCTTCAGGAGTATCCATAAAACGGAGCAGCCACGGAGCCGCGTAGGTGCCCAGGATCGTGCAGATGATACCGCTGATGAAAGTAAGAGCCATGGTCGTCTCAATTGCCGAATGCAGCTTTTCATCATCATGAGCGCCAAAGAAGCGGCTGATGATTACAGTTGCACCGAGAGACAGACCACCAAAGAATGTGATCAGCGTGTTGATGACCGGACCTGTGGAACCAACTGCGGCTAAAGCTAAGTCGGAGGCCAAGCGGTC
>JAZOVL010000106.1:0-7965 GCA_045658685.1 Pilosibacter sp. | reverse complement strand
TTGCAAGTGTTTCCATCGTAAATTATTTGATTATGGGCATCCTGGATGATCTGATAGATTCAAATATGAAAGAAATGCTGACATGGCTTATTATCTGTGGTCTTCTAATTTTGTTAAATGTCTTTTTATTTGTCCATTATGAACGAAATATTTTGAAGAAAAAGCAACTAAAGCTGGCAACAGAATTCCAAAAGAAAAATGAATTAGAACAAGTGCATTATCAGCGTTTGGAAGCGATACAGTGTGAATTTCGCAGTCTGGCACACGATATGAACCATTATCTGAATGTGCTTTCCAATATGAAGGAAGAGAAGATGAGAGGAATGCAATATGAACTTGCAGAGCAGATACGTGCGCGGATTCAGGAAACAGATCGAAATGTATATTGTTTGCGCCCAGTTTTAAATGCGATTTTGAATGAGAAGAAAACAGTTGCGAGCGAGTCTGATATCAAGATGGAAGTTTTCGTGGAGCCAGGATTTGATGTGGAGAATGTCGATGATTTTTCTATTATTGGTATCGTATCCAATTTGATTGATAATGCAATTGAAGCAGCGGGAAGACGTGAAGATAAACGCTGGGTTCATGTTCATATGTTTGCTGTAAATGACGGAAAACAAAAGTTCATCAGAGTTGAGAATAGTATGGTTTACGAACAGATAAAGAAAACGAGAGGATTTCTTACTAAGAAACAAGATAAAAAGAAGCATGGATTTGGCTTGAAAAATGTGCAGAAATCAGTAGAAAGCAGTGGGGGAATATTACAGCTGGAAGCTGATGGAGAGAAATTTACAGCGGAGGTGGTGTTATAGTGGAGAAGAAACAAACAGTACTTTTATGGGTTTTGTGTGGTTATTGTTATTAGGATACAAAAGAACCCGCCAAGGAGACTAATTTCTCCAAGGCGGGTTTTCATATGTTCATTATGTAGAAGGATTTCGAGTGATTACGCTACCAACCACTTATATTTTTCCACACTGTAAAGCGGAATGAACGGAACGAGGATCGGAACAGTTTTTACATATTTCTGATATTCCGGATCATTTCCGTAGTTTTTATTCTGGCGGATCTCAAGACGTCTTGCGCCGCTGAACATAACAAAGATAATGCCAACGTAGCCGATGAGGACGACTGTCCATTGTCCGATACCGGAGATAGCGCCAATACCAGAGATCAGTACGCCAGTCCAGAAGATCATTTCACCGAGATAATTTGGGCAGCGAACCAGGCGGTAAAGACCTGTATCAACAAAACGGCGTGGGTTGATTTTTTTTGCAGCATTTTTCTGAAGGTCAGCCGCAGATTCCAGGATAATACCGATGATCATGATAACCGCACCAACGTAAGTCCATGTGTTGGAACCACTTGCATTGTGGAGTCGGTAGAAAACACCGGAAATTTGTGTTACGTACAGAAGAGCACATGTAACCCAGATGGCAATCTTTACACCGAACGGAACCGTTTTCCCGTCTTTGATCTCGCCTGTCATATTTTTCTTGTAAGAGTTGCTTGTGAATTCACGGTATGCGAGATATCCGCCGAGACGGCAACCGTAAATAATAAATAAAATACAGCAGATGGTAGTACCCAGAGTCAGTTCCTGACCATATAATAGCATCATAAGAAGACCTTCTCCTGCGATTGAGAAGCCGTAACCCAGGGAAATGAACCATACATAGTTCTTGAAACCGATCGAGCTGATCAGCATGGCTGCTGCGAACAACAAGCCAAAATTCATAGGAAATACCATAGTCATTCTCCTTTTCTTTATAGTTAGTATGAGTATAGTGTGTTTTGTATGCAATGTCAAGAAAGGCGATATTGTCGGTATTTGTTAAGAAATAAGTAAAGGAAAAGCAAAGCATGATTGAAAAGAATATGTTAAGATGAACATAAGTCGAAAAAGAATGTTATTCTTTTACGGATACGAGGAGGTCAAGTATATGAAACGACATACAAGCCTGGTATTGGCTGCAGCTCTTGTGTTGAGTGCGTGCGGAAATGGAAATACAAATATAAAGGAAGAAAATCCGACAACTGCAGTTGTGGATATAGAAGTATCAAGACCAGAAGAGGAGAGTACGAGCGCTGCTGAAGCGGAAACATCGGAAAGCATAGAGATTCCGGAGCAGGATTTGATTCCGCAGACCTCATTGGTCGTTGGCCTGACTGCGGAGTATGAGGGCGAATGGAATGACAAGGGACCGATCATTACTGCCGACAGTTCGAAGATCATGATTCTGAACGACGGTTATGAAGAACTGAAAGAAGCTGTTGAAGAATACAATGAATACAATTGGCAGGAAGTGTATTCCATCTATACAGAGCATCTGGAATATGTGAAAGAAGGAATTTATCCGGACGGAGCGGAGATTTCTGTTTCCAGAGAGATTGAGATTACCAGGGCGGACAGCAGGGTTCTGAGTTTTGTAAATGGAGAGACAGCTTTTCTGGGCGGAGCGCATGGCAGTTATTATGAAAATGGTGAAGTGTATGATTCGGAGACCGGAGAACGATTAGAACTGACAGAAGTTGTGACTGATCTTGATGCAGTATATAAATATGTAAGAGACAGTCTGAAGAAAAACTATGAAAAAGATTCTTTCTTTGAAGGTTACGAGGAATGGCTGAAGGAAATGTTCTATGAACCGGACGGAGCAATGGCGTCTCCGTTAGAATGGGTAATGACAACCGAAGGGCTGGAGTTCCGATTTAGCCCGTATGTCCTTGGTCCGTGGGCGGCAGGCGTGCTCGAAGTGGAACTGCCATATGAAGGAAATGAGGAATTGTTCTTAGAAAAGTATGGTTTCGGTGTTGAGTATCCGATTCGAAAGATTGAGCAAAATGAAGAGATCTTTGCAGATCTGAATGGAGATGGAATCGAAGACAGTGCAAGATTTTCTGTTGCGTGGAGTGAAGAAACATACTGTACAACATTGACGATCGATCGTGTGTGTGAACAGGAAGATGGATCAAAACAAGAGGCAACACTAACCGCGAATGATATCTATGGTACATTTACAGATGCATATCTGATGCATGCAGAGAATGATGCGCTTTATCTATATGTAGAGTTCCTGATGGACAATGATTGGAGAAAGCTTGAGATCGTCCGTCTCACTAACACAGAAGATGTGGATGGTCCGGAAATTGTAGATGGTATTGGAATGTCAGTTTACGGTCATTTTATCTCTGATCCAAAGCAGTTTACGCTATATGATCGTCTGGATATTCTGGGTACGTACATGGCGTATAAAAATTATGCAGTCGGCGAGGACGGAATTCCTGTTTCGGAAGATGAAAGTTATACCATAGCTAATTTATATTTTGATTGGGAATATGCACTGACTGCAGAACGAGATATTCCAGTTCTGATGCATGTGGAAGGCAGCGATGAAAAAGTGGAAGAGGAGCTTCCAAAGGGAACCAGATTCAGACCGAGGAAAACCGATGGGAAGACTATAGTTGAGATGGAACTGGAAGACGGAAGACGATGCGATATTCTTGTAGAGAGAAAACCAGATGAATATGTTTATTACATCAACGGTATCAGCGAGTACGATTACTTTGGTGATGTTCCGTATGCTGGATAAACAGGATATTATCTGAAAAAGAACAATTATTTTATATCACATGATTGACATTCGAGCGTTGGAGCGCTATAATCGCAATCGATTCAGGGAAGGGCGGTGAATCCGCCCTTTTTGTATGCAATTTTTTATGCTAAAGTGCTAACAAAAAAACAAAATAGCGAAAAACAATATAATAAGGAAGGAGAACCGGCAGTTTGAAAGCCGGGAAAAGAATCATGGGAACAATGACAGCGAAAGATAAGAATGTCAGCAAGTTGATCAGACAGGTATGCATTATCGTATTTGGACTTACTATCTATGCATTTGGTGTAGCATTGTTTGTGCTTCCGTTAGATATGATCGCAGCGGGTACAACAGGTATGGCACTTCTCGCACAGAGACTGTGGGGAATTCCGATCTCTACATTTGTCGGTGCATTTAACATTTTAATGTTCGGTCTTGGCTTTTTTGAGCTTGGTAAAACATTTGCACTTACAACTCTGGTTGCAACATTTTACTATCCGGTAATTCTGGATGTGGCAATCGCTGTGGTAGGCGATATGGTGATCACGCAGGACCCGATGCTCAGTGCAATCTTCGCAGGTCTTCTGATCGGTTTCTCTCTTGGCATTGTGATCAAAGCAGGCGCATCCACAGGTGGTATGGATATTCCGCCGCTTGTATTAAAGAAGCGTTTCAGTATTCCGGTCTCCGCATCCATGTATTTTTTTGATGCAGTGATTCTGGTCGGTCAGATGCCATTCGGCGATAAAGAGCGTATCCTGTATGCTCTGATCATGGTTATGATCTACACTATGGTTCTGGATAAAGTATTGATGATGGGCTCCAAACAGATCCAGGTGAAGGTCTTCAGTGCAAAATATGAAGAAATCAGCAAAGCAATTCAGGAGAAAATGGACCGTGGTACAACCCTTCTTAATATGGAAGGAGGACATTCCAGACAAAAGTCAATGGCAATTCTTTCGATTGTTTCCGGTCGTGAACTTTCCAAAATCAATGAGATAGTTATGGAAATTGATGCAGATGCGTTTATGATCGTGAATCAGGTTGGAGAGGTTCGCGGACGTGGATTTACAATGACGAAAAAATACGAATAAACTCAACTTAAAAAACAAAAGAAAAAAAGGGCGGTCGCGAAAGAAAAATAACTCGCGACCGCTTTGTATTTAAATCCATACAAGTTTTCCCTTTTCGGCTAAAAATGACTTGAAATTTGCCAATATAACGAGTATGATTATATAAGGCAGAAATTTGGTTTTCGTCAATTTTTTAATAATGGAGGACAGCAAAATGACTAATTCAGCAATGAACAGAATCAACTTATTGCTTGATGAGAACAGCTTCGTTGAAGTTGGTGCGTACATGACTGCCAGAAGCACAGACTTCAATATGCAGGCTCAGGAAACACCTGCAGACGGCGTTGTTACTGGTTACGGTACAATCGAGGGAGCTCTTGTATACGTTTACAGCCAGAACGCAGCAGTAATGGGTGGTTCTGTAGGTGAAATGCACGCAAAGAAGATCGAGAACATCTATGCTATGGCTATGAAGATGGGTGCACCGGTGATCGGTCTCATTGACTGTGCAGGTTTAAGACTTCAGGAAGGTATGGATGCTCTTGATGGTTTCGGCAAACTTTATGCTTGCCAGACAATGGCTTCCGGCGTTATTCCGCAGATTCAGGCAGTTTTCGGTAACTGTGGCGGCGGTATGGCAGTGGCTTCTGCAATGGCAGACTTCACTTACATGGAAGATAAAGCAAAATTATTTGTAAACGCTCCGAATGCAATCGTAGAGAACAAGGCAGACAACTCCACAGCGAAGTATCAGGCTGAGGAAGCTGGCAATGTTTGTGCAACAGGCACAGAAGAAGAAATTCTTTCCCAGATCCACACTCTTGTTTCTATTCTTCCGGCAAACAACGAGGATGATATGTCCTATGACGAGTGTGAAGATGATCTTAACAGAATGTGTGAAGGCATCGAGACTTGCACAGGCGACACAGCTCTTGCACTTGCAATGATCTCCGATGACAACTTCATCATCGAGATGAAGAAAGACTATGCTCCGAGCATGGTTACAGCTTTCATCCGTTTAAACGGTGCTACAGTAGGTTGTGTTGCTAACAGAACAGAATCTTACGTTGATGGCGAGAAAGTTGCTACTTATGACAGCGGTTTAACAGCAACAGCATGTGAAAAGGCGGCTGATTTCGTTAACTTCTGTGATGCTTTCGAAATTCCGGTACTTACACTTGTAAATGTTAACGGTTACAAGAACTGCGCTTGCAATGAGAAGAAGATCGCAAGAGCAGCAGCGAAATTAACAGCAGCATTTGCTAACGCAAGTGTTCCGAAAGTAACTATCGTATGCGGTACTGCATTTGGTACAGCTGGCCTTGCTATGAACAGCAAATCCATTGGCGCTGACATCGTTTACGCTTGGGAGAACGCTTCTATCGGTATGATGGATGCAGCACCGGCAGTGAAGATCATGTACGCTAAGGAGATCGCTGAGTCCCAGAACCCGGCAGCTCTCATCGCTGAGAAGGCAGCTGAGTACACAGCAATGCAGGCAAGCGCTATGGCAGCAGCTAGAAGAGGATATGTAGATGATATCATCAAGGCAGCTGAGACAAGACAGCGCACAATCGCAGCATTCGAAATGCTGTTCACAAAGAGAGAGGATCGTCCGTCCAAGAAACACGGCACAATCTAATACGAGGTGGCAGATATATGAAGAATATTAAGAGAATCTGGCTTGCTCTTTGCATGAGCTTATGTCTGTTTGCTCTGACTGCTTGTTCCAATGCTGGTGAGGTTGAAGTTACAATCGAAGAAGAGGCTGTTTCCAATATGCAGATGCTCGCTGAGAACTATATCAATGCGTTCAGCGAGATGACAGATGAGGATATCGCTTCTCAGCTCGCAGCAGCTACAAAGAGCAAAGATTACACAATGCAGACAGCATTCAAGTCCTGGGAATCCGTAAAAGGTGACCTTGGCGCTCTTGTTTCCTACGAGACAGCAACAGTAACTTTAGGCGACGAAGGTTACATTGCAAGAATGAACACTGTATTCGAGCAGAGAAATATGGAAATGACTCTTATGGTTGATGAAGAGTTCACAACGATTCAGGGTATTTCTTTCTCTCCGGAATATACAATGGCTGAGAATATGACAAAAGCCGGTATGAATACTCTTATGGGTATGGGCGTTGTATTCGCGGCTCTGATCTTTATCGCTTGGGTAATCAGCATGTTCAAATATGTCAATGTATTTGAAGAGAAGATGAAAGCGAAAAACGCACCGGCACCGGCAGCAGCACCGGCACCGGCAGCAGCTCCGGCTCCTGTGGCAGCTCCGGTTGTTGAGGAAGAGGAGTATGTTGATGATACAGAGCTTATCTCTGTAATCGCAGCAGCAATTGCAGCATCTGAAGGTAAGACATCTGCGAATGGACTTGTTGTTCGTTCCATCAAACGTGTTCCGAACCGCAGCTGGAGATAAGAGTCAGTTGGGTAGGACCTTGTATGGCTGCTTGAAAAGTAAGCCATGCATAACCTATATTTTCAGGAGGAATTAAATAATGAAAAATTATACAATTACAGTTAATGGTAACGTTTACGAAGTAACAGTTGAAGAAGGTTTCACAGGCGCAGCTTCCGCACCGGCAGCAGCTCCGAAGGCAGCACCGAAAGCAGCTCCGAAGGCAGCACCGGCACCGGCAGCAGCTCCGGCACCGGCAGCAGCTCCGGCTGGCGCAGCAGGCGCAGTAGCAGTTACAGCTCCGATGCCGGGTAAGATCCTTGGTGTTAAGGCTGCAGCTGGTCAGGCTGTTAAAAAAGGCCAGGTTATCGTAATCCTTGAGGCTATGAAGATGGAAAACGAGATCGTAGCTCCGCAGGATGGTACAATCGCTACAATCAATGTTAACACAGGTGATTCCGTAGAGCCGGGTGCAACACTCGCTACAATGAACTAATAATTTGCTGAAAACAGATTCCACATGGAGGGATAAATATGGATTATATTGTTAACACTCTTTCGAATCTTCTTCAGCAGACAGCATTCCTGAACCTTACAACCGGCAACCTGATCATGATTGCCGTAGCATGTTTCTTCTTATACCTTGCTATTGGTAAAGGTTTTGAGCCGTTACTTCTTGTACCGATCTCTTTTGGTATGCTGCTTGTTAATATCTATCCGGATATTATGATTCACGCAGAAGATTCTGCTAATGGTGTCGGTGGACTTCTCTGGTATTTCTACTTACTTGATGAGTGGAGTATCTTACCGTCCCTGGTCTTCATGGGTGTAGGTGCGATGACTGACTTCGGTCCGCTTATCGCGAACCCGAAGAGCTTCCTCTT
>JAZOVL010000105.1:0-3473 GCA_045658685.1 Pilosibacter sp. | reverse complement strand
CCGAATGGCCTCTTGGAATTGAGAACTTTTCCGAACAGGGAAAACGATATTATCATTTTATCCGCCAGATTGTCCGGGAGGAAGAAGAACGCAGACAGGAATATCGTGAGAAGAATTTTTATTTCGACGACAAAGCAGTTGAAATTAAAGATTCTATTTCCCTCTTCGGCCGCAGACTTGATGATTTTTTCGAAACAATCGGGCCAGACACATTCGAACTGATCCGAAACGATCGACAAGGAAAAATAATCTCACAGATCTCCTGCCGCGAAACAATACCTGAAATCAGTCTTACAATCCAAAAAGACCTGGACCAGAAGAAGAGATTTCAGGGAATTAAAATCACAGGCAGCTTTCCAGAACTAAAAACAGCACCCAAAGGCGCATATTTTCTGGATTCCCAACACTTAAACAGAATTTCTCAAGAGGCCATGCATGAACTGGAGCCACTGATGAATATCTCAGACAACGGTTCTATCTCCATCCGTATCGGAAGAAAACGCCTTGGAGAATTTTACCACCATGTCCTGCCTCTTCTGAAAACACAGGCACAGATCATCGAACCGGATCACGACGAAATCTGTTCCTACCTGCCTCCTGAAGTGACCTTTGCTTTCTATCTCGATGCAGAAGATTCTGATCTGATCTGCCGCTGCGATGCCATTTATGGAGATGAAAAACGCGACCTCGTAAAGACCATCCAGACTTACCAGACAGAACCGTTCTTCAAGAGTCCAATGGAAGCACTCGAGGACTTCCGAGACATGGATACTGAAAAAGCGGTTGCAAAAGAAATTCAGAAGCTATTCCCCTACGTGGATTCAGAGACCGGATACTTCCGCTGCAACGGAGAAGAAGAGCAAATGTATCGTATCCTGAATGGCGGAATCACTACACTTATGAATTTTGGAGAAGTCCATGCGACCGAACGCTTCAAGAGCCGCAGAATCCGTCACAATTCCAAACTTTCGGTGGGTGTTTCCGTCGAAAGCCAGCTTCTGAACCTTTCCATTTCCTCGGAAGATCTGACTCTTGAGGAAATGTCAGAAGTGCTTGGCAGTTATCGTAAAAAACAGCGTTACCACCGCTTGCGAAACGGAGATTTCTTTGATCTGGAATCTGATACTGAGACTCTTGAAATGCTCAATCAGCTCATGGAATCCCTGCAGATACCACTCAAAGAATTTGTCAAGGGCAACATGAAACTGCCGGCATATCGTACTCTGTATTTAGATAAAATGCTGGAGTCCTGCGAAGGCGCTTACATTCAGCGTGACCGAAAATTCAAAGCATTGGTCAAAGACTTCAAAACCATCGAAGATGCCGATTTTGAAATACCGGAAAGCCTGCAAAGGACACTCCGAAAATACCAGGAAACCGGCTACCGCTGGCTCCGTACCCTGGAATCATATGGATTCGGAGGTATTCTTGCAGATGACATGGGACTCGGAAAAACATTGCAGATCATCACGCTCCTACTCTCCAGGCAAGAGGAAAAACCGTCCCTTATCGTTACTCCTGCCTCTCTTGTATACAACTGGGGAGAAGAATTTAAACGATTTGCACCTCAACTGGATATCTGCCTCGTTACCGGAACGCAAAAAGAGCGTCTGAGCAAACTCAAAGAAGAGCCTGCCCATCAGATTTACATCACCTCTTACGACCTGTTAAAACGCGACATTGCAGAATACGAAGAGATGACATTTGCCTGCGAGATCCTGGATGAAGCACAGTACATCAAAAACCATACAACCGCAGCCGCCAAGGCAGTAAAAATCATCAACAGCAAGCAACGCTATGCACTGACCGGAACTCCGATCGAAAACCGGCTCAGCGAACTCTGGAGTATCTTCGATTACCTCATGCCGGGCTATCTCTACTCCTACGATAAGTTCCGCAAAACCTTCGAAACACCGATCGTCAAACACCAGGATGAAGCACGCTCCGAAGGTTTAAAGCGCATGGTTGCACCATTTATCCTGAGACGTCTGAAGGAACAGGTTCTCCGCGATCTCCCGGACAAGCTGGAAGAAATCCGTTATGTAAAACCGGACACAGAACAGCAGAAGCTTTTAGATGCACAGATTGCCCACATGAAAACCATGTTAGAACAGACGGACGATACCGATTTCAATAAGAACAAGCTCAAAATCCTGGCTGAACTGGTGCGAATCCGCCAGCTCTGCTGTGACCCGGCTCTCTGCTTTGAGAACTATCACGGCGGTTCCGCCAAACGTGAAGCATGTATTGAGCTGATCCAGCAGGCCATCGAAGGCACTCACAAGATTCTGGTATTCTCCCAGTTTACCTCGATGCTGGAACTGCTGGAACACGATATGCAGGAAGAAAACATTCCTTACTATAAAATTACAGGAAGTACACCAAAAGAAGAACGGATCCGCCTTGTAAACGCATTTAACCAGGACACAACACCGGTCTTTTTTATCTCCCTGAAAGCCGGAGGTACCGGTCTCAATCTTACCGGTGCCGACATGGTCATCCACTACGATCCCTGGTGGAATCTTGCCGTACAAAACCAGGCAACCGACCGCGCGCACCGTATCGGCCAGACAAAAGTTGTCACCGTATACAAAATGATCGTAAAAAATTCCATCGAAGAGAAGATCCTCCTCATGCAGGAAACCAAGAAAAACCTCGCAGACGAGATCCTGAGCGGCGAAACAAACCAGCTCAGTTCAATGAGCAAAGAAGAACTTCTGGCTCTCCTGCAAATGGAATAAGCAAACAAATGGGGGGCTGTCCGCCCCCCAAAGTTTTTGTCGATGCAATGCATCCTTGCCCATCATGGAGACGCGTTCCGGTAATTCGAATGTCCTTAGCTCTTCCATAAACTGATTGGCACGCTCCATTAACCGAACCTGATGTTCCCAACGTGCATATTTCAGTTTATCCTCAAAACTCACACATTAAATCTCCATCTTCTGCACTGCCAGCAGCCTCTCCATATAAACCTTCGCCTTCGCCCGGTTCTCCTCTGACAGCTGCTCGTACAGCTTCAATACCATCTCTGGCTCACGCATCTCATAAACACCTTGGACATACGCCTCAAACCGCTTCCTCCGCTCTCTGACAGTCTCCTCAGAACCTTCTCGCTCCATTGACACATCCATCCCCATCAGCCAGTATTCGCTCACGTCTAGCGCTGCCGCGATCAGGCTCAGATTCTCCTGCTTGGGCTTGTACTTGCCGGACAAATATGAGCTAATCTGTCCCTTGTCGATTCCAGTCTTATCAGCCAGTTCCACCTGCTTCATCCTTCGCATCTGTAATGCCTGTTTCATACGCACGTTCATCGCTATCATTGAATCTCTCCAAATTTCCTTTTAAGAGTATAAATTATTCCTTTTGACAAATACTTCTCCCCGAGATATAATATACTTAACAAGAGAACCGAAAGCTGAGTGAAATTCAGCCACCGGTAAAAATATTGCAAAAAAATAGCGCCGTATCTT
>JAZOVL010000104.1:0-7771 GCA_045658685.1 Pilosibacter sp. | reverse complement strand
AGCATTCTTTAATGCATCTTTTACGAAAGACTCGTTTGTTAATGTCTCAAGTGTTGTACCGGACTTGGAAACGAGAACAAATAAGGAGTGCGCAACATCGATAGAGTTGAGAACTGCTGCTGCATCATCCGGGTCAACATTGCTGATGAATTTTGCTTCCATCTTGAACGCGTCATTCTTCTTTGCCCAGTTTTCAAGTGCGAGGTAAATTGCGCGCGGACCAAGGTCGCTGCCGCCGATACCGATCTGTACAACTGTTGTGAACTTCTCACCAGCCGCGTTTGTGATCTCGCCTGCATGTACTTTGTTTGCAAACTCAGCGATCGCATCCTGCTGTGCCGTATAGAATGTGCGCTTGTCAACGCCGTCAGCCACAACAGCTTCTCCAAGCTGTCCGCGTGTCATATGATGAAGAACAAGACGTTTTTCTCCTGTATTTACAACCTCACCGTTGTAAAGAACTTCAAATTTGTCCACTAACTCTGCTTCCTCTGCAAGTTTTGCAAGGATCTCCAGAGTCTTGTCATCTACTTTCTTAGAAGCAAAATTGTAAACAAGACCTGCTCCCATCGGAACATTGTACTTTTTCACACGTTCAGCACCGTTCTCGCCTGTCATCACTTCTGCAAGATTTACAATCTCTGCATTCGCAAGTTCCTTATAAGAAGCAAGCTTATCTAAATTTGTCCATGTAACCATATTGGGTTCCTCCCTTAAATGATATTTTCACTACACTGCCCATAATTATACTACGAAATCAACCTTTATTCAAGCCATCAAAGAATTTGCGGTACATCGCTTTTTGTTCCTCTGTTTCACAACAGAAATAAACATCAATCGGGAAATCGTGATTCTTCGCCATCCACGCTGTTACCGCTGTTGTGGAAGCACCGACTACCGCCTCCATAGGAAGTCCTTTCATCGCCTCTCTTGTGCACGGGAATGTAATGCTCTTACAATTCAACTCTTTCGCCGCATTCATGCAGTTCAGATAACTGTCCAGAAGGTCCTTTGTATTTGTCTGCGTAGAAAGTTCCGGAACATTGACAAACATCACATACTTTGCATGAATCTTATCGCGTCCCTGCACTACAGTCACATCAGTTGTCTCCATTGCCTCTCCCTGAAGAGCCTGCTGAATTACCGTATCATACCCTTCGCCGCCGGCCTGGAGAATCGCAGAATCCAGTGTCATTTTTCCGCTGATGGAAGCATCTGTCGGACATACGATCGCATCTGTATGTAAATTCGCAGATTCTGCCTGGATCAGTGTAATATGAGAAATCGGTTTTCTGCGCAGCATATCAGCAAAAAAATCTAAGGATGCATTAAAATTCTGCATGAACGGGTTCACGATGATTCCATCACACATTTTCTGGGAAGTGAGCATAAGAAGAAGCTCTTTTAATCCCATCACGCCGATTTCCATCTTGTTTCCCTGTTTTTCCATCGCCATCTGAACCGGAAGGATCTTTGTCATATCTGTGAACAGCGGAAATAATTTATGACCGGCTTTGTCACCCATCATGGCAAATTCACGTCTTTCCTTTCCATTTCTCACTTCACTTCTAAATAAGATCAGACACTGCTTTCCCTCCTGCATAGCGCGGGCAAAGGCATTGATCACTCCATGCAGTTCTGTTTCACCTTTTCCTGCCTGCTGTGTTCTGATCGCATTGTAAATATCGGATAAGATCACATTTTCTGTTTTTTTCATCTGTTCCATTGTAACTACTCCCTGACATACATTTCCGCTTTGCGGATTCATTTTTTTATTGTACCACAATTTTCCTCAAAACAAAAGGAAAAGAGGAAGATTCCTTAACCTAAAGAAATCTTCCTCTCACATGAAAGGATTTATTTATATGTATTTGTTTGTTGTTAATTATTGTTTGACCTGGCTGTCACAACCACCTTGATGCTTCTTTGCACAAGTTCCCGCATGTGGACAACCGATACATGTAACGCCTCGTTTTTTTTCTTTTCTTATGTAGAGGACAGCACTGCCTACAACAACTAAAAGGATAGCTGCAACAATCATATCTGCCATACGGAAACTCCTTATCTTTACTTATTATCTGGATTTCTTTGATGCGTGCTCAGCAGCCAGGTTTCTCTCAGTCTTCTTAATGAGGCTGATGATAAATGCTGCGATCGCGGTCACCGCGATGAGACCCGGAACAAATCCATTTCCTAACGTGCCTTCTGTGATCAGAGTACCGATCTGATATACGAAGAATGCTACAACGAAACCTGTTGCAAACTGAAGTCCAACACCGCCCCAGAACCATTTTCTGTCATTGATCTCAGAATTCATAGCACCAAGTGCTGCAAAACACGGCGGTGTGAACAGATTAAACATTAAGTATGCAAGAGCTGCTGCTTTTGTAAGCCCCATAACAACTGCCACTTCATTGGCACCGCCTATTAATGCAAGTTCTTCCGTATCAATGAAGTTTGTTACTGCAAAACAAACTGCTAATGTACCAACCACGTTCTCTTTTGCGATGAAACCTGTAACAGCTGCCGCTGCAAGCTGCCAGGATGCAAAACCTACGATCGGGATCAGCAGGTAGGAAAACGGACCTGCAATACCTGCAAGAATCGATGTGCTTTCCATACCTTCTTCCACAAGCTGGAACTGGAAGTTGAAAGACTGCATGATCTGTACTGCTGTGTTACATACAAGAATGATAGTACCAGCTTTGATAATGTAGGATTTTCCACGCTCTAACATGGAAAAGAATGCTCTCTTCAAGCTTGGGATCTTATACTCCGGAAGCTCCATGATAAAGAAGGATTTTTTAGACTTATAACCAGCCACCTTATTTACAAGGAGAGCACCGAAGAAGATTAACAGGATACCTGCAAAATACATCAATGTACCAACCCAGGACGCATCTGCAAAAAATGCACCTGCAAAAAGTGCGATGACCGGAAGCTTTGCACCACACGGCATAAACGGTGCCAACATTGCTGTAGCTCTGCGTTCACGCTCATTGCGGATTGTACGACAGGCCATAATACCCGGGATTGCACAACCTGTACCGATAACCATCGGGATAACAGATTTACCGGAGAGTCCAACTTTTTTGAAGATCGGATCCATAACTACGGATACGCGAGCCATATAGCCACAGTCTTCCAGTAAAGCAATCAAGAAGTACATTACCATTACAAGCGGTAAGAAACCAACAACTGCTCCTACACCACCAATGATACCATCAACCAAAAGTGCCTGCAATAACGGATTCACATTTTCCACCATTCCGGCAACATATTCCTGGAATATTTCAATCCAGCCAACCAGCACATCCGCAAGGAACGGTCCGAATGTGGACTGGGAAATATCAAACACCAGAAACATTACAACTGCGAAGATCGGAATCCCAAGGAACTTGTTTGTAAGGATATCATCGATCTTATCCTGGAAGTTTGTATCTTTTGTGAAGACTTTACGAGTCTCAACCTCTTTTACAATCTGATTTACAAATTCAAAACGTTTCCTGTCAGCAGCTTTCACCGCATCCCTGCTCGTCATATCCACATCCCCCTGTGAATACGGAGCTTTTTGTTCTTTTCCTTTTAAGGTAGCTGCAGCTTTCACAACTTCTGCTAAACCTTTATCACTGTTCACAGTAGAAACGGTTTTAACAACCGGACAGCCTAATTTTTGAGACAGCTTCTCAGCATCAATCTCAGTCTCTTTCTTTTCATTGATATCACTCTTATTGAGGGCAATTACAACCGGAATACCGAGCTCCAAAAGCTGGGTTGTGAAGAATAAACTTCTGCTTAAATTCGTAGCGTCCACAATGTTGATGATTGCATCCGGATACTCATTCTTTACATAGCTGCTTGTAACGCTCTCCTCTGATGTGAACGGAGACATAGAGTATGCACCCGGTAAGTCAACCGCAATCAGTTCTTCATTTCCACTATAATAATTCTTTTTAATCGGACTTTCTTTCTTGTCAACAGTTACACCAGCCCAGTTACCGACCTTCTCACTTCTGCCTGTGAGTGCGTTGTACATGGTAGTCTTACCACTGTTCGGGTTGCCGGTCAAAGCAATTCTCATTTCAGTTCCTCCCTATTATTTGTAATACGCTCCAACTGTCATATATATGCAGCCTCATTCTGTTTTATAATTATACAAAACTAACTTTAGGTAGTTTCAACTAACCAATGTTCAAAATATATGTGGTGATCTCTCACCACAATATATTTCTATCTACTATATTAAAATTGCTTCCGCAAGCTGGTTGTCAATGTTGTATCTTCCATCTTTGATGGAAACTACGCAACCACCTTTTTTTCTGGAAACTACCGTAATCGGCTCTCCGCTGTAGCAGCCTAAGGAGAAAAGGAACGCGTCCAGTTCTTCATCATCGGTTATGATCTCTCTGATGATATACACTTCACCGAGCTGTGCGTCTAATAATGTCATCATATCCTCCCATTTCTATCTACCATAAATTAGTCTCAACTAACTTCGGTTATAGATTAGCATTAACTAACTGCTTTGTCAAGATTTTTTTCCATTTTATTCAAATTATTTCAATGCTAAACTGCTGTTCAACAGCATTGTACTATAAAGGAACAAAACATCCTGATCGCCAAACTCCACGAACTGCCCCAACATAGCGCTGTTCACGTAGCGAATATCCAGAATCGTGATTTTCTCATATGCTTTCGCCAAAAGCGGGATCAAACTGCTTCCAAAAGAATCACGGAATACGATCAATTCTTCTCCGTTGTCCACATGCGGATTTTCGATCGTCAGGATCGGTCTGGTTCCGGAAAGGAACAGCTCATACGGATCCTTACCCTCTGCCTTCCCCAAATCGTACATCGGAATTTCTGCCGGTTTTCCGGTTTCATAACTGTATACCACGCAGTCTTCCAACATCTCATTGTTCAAATATTTCAGAGTATCCGGTTCCATAGGAAGGGCAGCCTGACCATAGTAAACACCATAAAAAGGTGCCTCCAGTTCGATGGTCTGATATTCTTCCTTTTCCGCATCTGCCCCCATGGATTCAAGCAAATAATCCGCCAGATCCACCAGATTCTCCTGTCTCCAGTGAGTATCTGTGAAATAATAATCCTCCAGCGTCAACTGCCCGGTCAGGTCGATCGGAGTCATGTAATCGCTTTTCTCATTCATGTATCTGATCAGTTCCTCATAATCCAACGATAAATATCCATTCTTCTCTGCCAGGAAATAGTTCTTATCCGGAACAATGGCAAAGTAAATATCTTCTGCATTCTGCAAATAAGTTTCATACAGATACTCAAAACGATTTGCTGCATGATCTAACATCGGTTTACTGAGGGGATATTCCATCTTAGAGGCGTATCCTTCTGCAATATAAATATTATTGTTGTCTTTCTGTCCCAGCACCTCAAAAACAGTTTTCGCTTTTAATCTGCGAAACAGATCTCGGAACGGAAACTGATCCAGAGTGTAATCCTCAAAGTCAGCCATAAAAGAACCGTCCATCATGGTCTCTACGGAAAACTTCGGAAAATTCTCAAGCTCACGTCTCTCACTGTCAGAAAAAGCATCGGCTTCCTTCGTCCAGGCCAAAACTGAAAATCCAAATAAAACTGCCGCCATCACAGAAGTCACAACCACTGATTTTTTCTTCATCTCATGACCTCCTGACTAAAATCTAAAGTATAAGAACGGATTGAATGAACCGTCCACCAGATACGCTGTTACGATCAGTAACAACACCGCCAAAACAATCGGCTCTGCCACATCTACAATGATCTTTCCGACTTTTGTCTCCTGCATTCTGTATACAAGTTTCTTCGGAATCGGAGTTGCACCGATCATAGCTGCAAGGAATATTACCAAATAGCTTCTCATATAGTATATGGTCTCTGCTGACGTCAGTGCTGCAGTTCCTGCACCAAACATAGAAGCAATATAATTACCTGCTTCTGTAATATCTGTCGCATTGAACAGTACAAAGCTGATCATTACGATAATCATAACGTATACATGGCGCAGCACCTGAGCCCCAAAACTCTCCGCTTTCTCTAACCACTTAAGAAGCCACATTTTTTCAATTACCAAAATGACTGCAAAACCAAGTCCCCAGGCAATGAAATTCCATGCAGCTCCATGCCAGAATCCGGTCAGAAACCACACAACGAAAATATTGAAGAACCAGCGTATCTTCGGAACACGATTGCCCCCCAGCGGAATATACACATAATCACGGAACCAGCTGCTGAGTGAAATATGCCAGCGTCTCCAGAACTCTGTAACACTCTTTGAGATGTACGGATAGTTAAAGTTATCCATAAAATCAAATCCAAACATCTTACCAAGACCGACCGCCATATCACTATATCCGGAAAAATCAAAATATATGTGAAGGGTAAAGGCCGCCGCGTAAATCCAGTAAAACAGTACTGCCTTGTCATTCGATGCACGGAAAATATCGCAAAGTTCACCAAGAGTGTTGGCGATCAGTACTTTCTTCGCAAGACCAAGCACAAAGGACCGGATTCCAACTGCCACATGGTCAAAGCTGTGCTTTCTGGACTCCAACTGCTTCGCAACATCTGCATATCGGACGATCGGACCGGCTACCAACTGCGGAAACATGGAGGCATACGCTGCAAAATCCACGGGATTTTTCTGAGCCGAAACCTCTCCACGATATACATCCACAATATAGCTCATGATCTGGAAGGTATAGAAGCTGATTCCGATCGGAAACACATCTGCAAACTTAAAATAGACCAGCGTCAGGATATTCATTCCCAACGCTGCTCCTAATAACCATTTGCCGATTTTTTGTTTCCGGTATTTTCCGACCAAAAGTCCCCATATGTATCCTGCTGTGAGCATGATCATCATCAGCCCAAGAAAATTCACACCGCCCCATCCATAAAAGAACAAGCTGGAAAGCAATAACAGGAAATTTTTCAACTTCCCTGGTGCCACAAAATATAGGATCAGTACACACGGTAAAAAATAATATAAGAAAGAAATACTGGAAAATAACATATCTATTAATTACTGCTCAAGGCTCTTCGGACACATAACGAAAAATACTTTATCCTCCGCAGTGCCTGTCACTGTCTCCTCTGCCTCTGTGCAGATATTCCATCTCGGATCTGCATTTTCTGTGAGAACACTGATCAGAGTCTCTGCACTCTCTGAGTCTGGCATATCGAACACATATCCAACGAACGGGATCGTACCGATCATCGGAGCGAACATCACAGCCTCTTCAAAGCCTGTGATTTCAGCCTCACCAAAGCCCATCAGGTATCCCTCTTCCACCGGCATTGCTCCGCCCTGGAATAAAATCATCTCATTTGTAAGGATACCCTCAGCTAATTCCTGTGCAGTTGCCTCTGCATTTTCTGCTACACGATCTTCAAAATCATATAAAAGTGCCTCACCAAGAGTCTCCGGTGCTTTTCTTGTTGTCTCTTCTACAGTTGTCTCTGCCGGAGTTGTCTCTGTTGCTGCTCCGCCGCCACATGCTGTAAGGGATGCCATCATCGCTCCTGCTAATACTACACTTAATAATTTCTTCATTCATAATCTCCTTAATTTAAAAATAAAACAATGCTCTTTCGAACACCGCCAGCACAGTATAGCATATCTTATTATTAAGATTCAATAGCAGAATCCTTGCAATAACTTACAATCTGCTTACGGAATATCAAAAATTTTGTAAAAGCTGCTTATTTTCTAAAAAAAGATCCCATGAACGATTTATTCATGGGATCCAGATTG
>JAZOVL010000103.1:0-4650 GCA_045658685.1 Pilosibacter sp. | reverse complement strand
CCATTAACTGTACCTTCGGATCTGTCGGGAACTCTTCGCCGATTTTTGCTTTGTACTCTTCTTTAAACTGTGCAGCTAATTCCTTTAAGTCTTCAGCTGTAAGCTCTACGTCCTGAGTAACGCCTTTTTTCTCTTTCATTTCATCGATGAGCTCTTCGAAGTACTTCTTACCAACTTCCATAACTACATCAGAGTACATCTGGATGAAACGTCTGTAGCAGTCCCAAGCCCAACGCGGATTGCCGGACTTCTCTGCCATTGTATTAACAACGTCTTCGTTAAGACCTAAGTTAAGGATTGTATCCATCATACCCGGCATGGATGCTCTAGCACCGGAACGAACAGATACTAATAACGGATTTTCCTTGTCACCGAACTTCTTACCTGTGATCTCTTCCATCTTAACGATTGCCTCGTTAATCTGTGCCTGGATCTCATCATTGATCTGGCGGCCATCCTCGTAGTACTGTGTACAAGCTTCTGTTGTGATTGTGAAGCCCTGCGGAACTACATCAGCACCGATGATCTTTGTCATCTCAGCAAGGTTTGCACCTTTACCGCCTAACAGGTTTCTCATCGTAGCGTTACCTTCGCTGAACATATAAACGCATTTTGCCATAAGTTCTTTTTCCTCCTATAAATCTGTAGAATAACTCTACATCTCGTAGTTTCTTCCATTTTTTGCCATTTTATCTCCTCGAGCACAAAATCTTTCATAAAAATCCGCGCACAAAAAATAAACGGCCGAAAAACGGTCTGCATATATTATAAGAGATGTTGCAAAATATTGCAACACCCCTTATCCTAACTTTGCCAATTTTTTTAGCTGTTTTTTGCTTTTATTTACGTACATTTAATACATTCCGCTAACCACAGCTGCAATCACAATACCAAGGATTGCACCTGCGACCACCTGTACCGGTGTATGACCGACATATTCTTTAAATCGTTCCTGCAACAACACTCCGTCGAATTCCAGAATATTCTCAAAGAAAACACGATTCAGAAGTTTCGCCTGTTTTCCTGTCTCCATGCGCACATTCATCGCATCATACATGACAATCATAGACAGTACAAAACTCACAGCGAACTCAAAACTTCCTGCGCCATAATGAATGCCGGATGCTGCGGTAAGAGCACATACGGTTGCAGAATGGGAACTCGGCATACCGCCGGATCCGAAGAGTCTCTCCGGATTAAAGGAACGGTTTAGGAAAAAATCAATCAGCGTTTTTAAAACCTGCGCTATCGTCCAGCCGGCCACAGCACTTACCAGCACCTGATTCCCAAGTATCTCATTCCAGATATTCATGGTTTCCTCCGTGTTGTTTTTCGTAATTACTCTTCAACTACCGCTTCCTCAGCAACCTCTGCTTCTTCAGCAGCCTCGGCTGTAAGACCATCATAAAGCGCTTCGTATTTCTTCGCGGATACACTCCAGGAATAGTCAACAGTCATTGCTCTTTCAACAATCTTATTCCAGTCACGCTTCTTATCATAGTAGATGGATTTTGCATAACGGATGGTATCTAACATCTCATGTGCATTGTAGTTTGGGAAGGAGAAACCTGTACCTGTACCTGCATACTCGTTATAAGCTTCTACTGTATCCTTCAGACCGCCTGTCTCACGAACAATCGGAAGTGTACCATAGCGGAGAGCCATCAGCTGGCTGAGTCCGCACGGCTCGAATAAGGACGGCATTAAAAATGCGTCACAGCCTGCGTAGATTCTGTGAGACAATGGTTCAGAATATTTCATCTGAGCAGATACACGTGCCGGGTATTTCCACTCGTAGTGACGGAACAGATTCTCGTATTTCTCTTCACCTGTACCTAAAACAATTACCTGTACATCATCTTCACAGATTTCTTCCATTACATGAGCGATCAGATCAAGACCCTTCTGATCGGTCAGACGAGAAACGATACCGATTGTAAATTTCTTTTCATCTATCGGAAGACCAAGTTCTTTCTGAAGAGCCTTTTTATTTTTCACTTTTTCCTTACGGAAGTTCTCAACAGTATACGGAGCAGCCAGGTTTTCATTTGTACCCGGGTTGAAATCCTCGTAGTCAATACCGTTTACGATGCCAATAAGGTCATTGCCACGTGCGCGCATTAAACCATCAAGACCTTCTCCGTAGAATGCTGTCTTAATTTCTTCTGCGTATGTGTTACTTACCGTTGTGATGGAGTCTGCGTATACAAGACCACCTTTTAACATATTACCATTGTTGTATGATTCCAGCTTATCAAAAGTGAAGTAGCTATCATCAAGACCGGAGAATCTCTTAATTGTGTTCACATCCCAAACACCCTGGAATTTCAGGTTGTGGATTGTCATAACGGATTTCATATCCTTGAAGAACTCACCATCACCGAAACGTCCCTTTAAATATACCGGAATCAGGCCAGTCTGCCAGTCATGGCAGTGAACCACATCCGGCTTCCATCCGATCACCGGAAGTGCGGAAAGAGCTGCCTGACAGAAGAAGGAGAATTTCTCCAGATCATGGTACTGGTCGCCGTACGGCTTGCTGCCCCAGAAGTAGCTCTCGTTGTCGATAAAATAGAATGTAATACCCTCATGCACATACTGAAGAATACCAACGTAACGGCTCTGTCCGAGATAATCCAGATAGAACTGGTCCACAAACTCTAATTTCTCAAGGAATTTCTCTTTGATACAGAGATACTTTGGAATCATAACACGAACATCGTACTGCTCTTTGTCAAAGCATTTTGGCAGAGAGCCGACAACGTCTGCCAGACCGCCTGTTTTAATAAACGGAACTGCCTCAGAAGCCACAAATAAAATTTTTTTCATATTTGAAACCCATCCTTCCCAATTTTATAAACTTTTATAACTGCGAAAATCCCCTCGCAGTTTCATTTACAATCGATATAAGTATATCATATTTCATAATATTTAGAAAGTGGGTTATCACATTTATTTATAAAATGATACAGCTAGATTCTCTTGTAATCCAGACGGATCTTATCTGCGATCAAAGCAACAAATTCGGAATTGGTCGGCTTTCCTTTTCCACCGCTGACGGTGTAACCGAACAGGGCATTGATCGTTTCCATCTTGCCCCTGCTCCATGCAACTTCGATCGCATGTCTGATCGCACGTTCTACGCGACTGGCCGTCGTCTGATGTTTCTTGGCAATCGTCGGGTACAGGATCTTTGTCACCGAAGAAAGCATTTCCGAGTCCTGCACGGACAGAATGATCGCATCGCGAAGATACTGATACCCTTTAATATGAGCCGGAATTCCGATTTCATGCAGCATCTGGGTCACATCTGTTTCCAGATTCTGCTCCATGTAAGCTTCTTTGTCCAGATATGGAACAATTTTCCGTTCCCTGGCTCCACCGCTGACTTGCATGTTTTTCACTCTTCCTTTGCTGACGCGATTGATCTTATCCATCAGTACATCTTTGCTGAATGGTTTCATAATGTAGTAATTTGCACCGAGGCGGAACGCATCTTCCGTCACATCCTGACTGCTGGCAGCGGTTACCATGATAAAGGACGGAAATGACTTCATCTGGGTGTTGTTCCGTACTTTCTCCATGACCGAAATTCCGTCCAGTCTGGGCATGATGACATCCATCAATACAATGTCCGGATTGGTACGGACGATCATATTGTACGCATCCTCTCCATTATCCGCCTTACCAACCACACGGATTCCCTCTTCTTTTTCCAGTATTTCTCCCAACAGATTTAATGTCTGTCTGTTATCATCAGCAATCGCAATTGATAATTCTGCCATAATTCTCCTCCTGAGCTGTCATAATGATTCTTGTGTCGCTCTTGTTTTCCATAATCTACCAAAAGGTTTGGAGCGATTACATCAATTATAGTCGCTGCGGGAGAAGAGCCGCAATGCAAATCGGGCGCAAGTTTCGACAGGGGACGACAAGGGAGAGTATCCTTTATAGGGACATACCTTAGATAAAATAACTTACCGGCAAGACATCTAAAATCTTGCCGGTAACCTTTGACTATCATTTGATTAATTCACCATAATCTCGATCATCTGACCATACTTATTCACCCCAAACACAGACAATCTTTCCCGTCCGGTTCCGTCAGTCCATTTTACTGTCAGATTAGGTTGTTCAGAGTCCTCACTTACACCACAATCCACAATGATCACACTATCTGGAGACAACGTGCTTAATGTAATCAATGGACGTTTTGTAGTAACATTTGCATGATCAGAACGTACATAATCTGTCTCAAAAACTGTCACATCATATACGATTTCTTCCGAGGTAAAAGCAAGTGTGTATTCTCCATCACCAGGACCATCACAGAAGTATATACGGTCATTGTCGGTAATATCCACAGTTTCTACCACCTCACCCCAAACATCGGTACCTTTTTCAGAGCGTGATTCCATTAATAAATATTCGTCTTTTACAATTCCTTCCAGCTGACTGTACGGAATTGTAGATACGATATATCCTCGTGCGAAAGGTCCAATCACATAAGGTGCGTATGATATACACAGTCCATCATTTGAGAAGTACCACTCTGGATAACAATCCTCCAAATCATAGTTCTTCAAAGCAACTTTGGCACCGTTTCGGATACTTTCCTCCTTCGCATTTTCCGGATCCAAATACTGGCCT
>JAZOVL010000102.1:0-4089 GCA_045658685.1 Pilosibacter sp. | reverse complement strand
AGTTACAAATGCAAACAGCCAGGTTGTATTTGGATTTAAGTTTTGTAAAGAATAATAAAAGCCATATCTGATGGATACCATTTTTACTGAAAAATGCCAATAATCTTAGGTCTGCGCAGTTACTGATATTTAAATTAAGCCAACTTGGCTATGAAAAAAGTCCCAGGATGACAGGTGTTTTCAAGAAGGACCATAGAATTTCGTAGGTACTTGGCGCGTTAGCGCCGTAGTACCGTTACGTAAATTCTCTGAGCGAAAGCGTGTCCGCTTGAAAATGCCTATCAGCCTGGGACTTTTTTATCACCAAGTTGACTCAACTAAATATCCACTTACTTCTCCAATGCCTTCTTGCCAGCCGCAATCGTATCAATAATACTCTCATGCTTCAGTGCACGCGGCTCAAATTTCAGGAAACCAAAGACGATATTGGTAATTGTGCCTGTACCGAATACGCAGATGATCGTTCCGAGACCTACCGGGCTTCCAAGAATGAAACAAACCACCTGTACCATCGCAAGAAGCACGATATTGACTGTACCGATTTTTACTTTCGGGAAGCGTTTTCCGAGACCTACCATAAGAGAGTCGCGCGGTCCGCAGCTTAAACATGCCTTCATATAAAGGAACTGACCGAGACATGTGATCACGATACCTGCCATCAGCACCAGAAACTTCCCGATGAAGCTTGTCTGCTGTGGAAGAAAACCGATGGAGAGGAACACGTCTGTACCTGCTCCGATGATGATCGCATTTAAAATCGTACCGATACCAATCGGTTCCCTCATTAAAATATCAATTTCAATAATAATAAAAGAAATGATGATATTGGCTGTGCCAAAGGAAATCGGATAGTTCATGGAGATGCCCTGACTGAGGGAGTTCCACGGGGACATACCGAAATTTGCCTGAATCTGGAAGTAAGAGCCGAGAGCGAAGACCAGAAGGCCCATCACTGCGAATCCGCTTCTTCCGAGGCGGTTTACTAAAAATTGTGTAAATGTTTCTGTGTTTTTCATATTACTCCTTTCACAGATTCATCTGTTGTTTATTTACTAATCGCGTCTTTCAAATATTTTGCCGTTTCGATCAGACCCTCATGTACCACAGTACGAGGATCAAATTTCACAATCTTAAATACCAGATCCATAATCATACCGGTAAATACAACGGTTAATACGGTACCAAGACCAATCGGGCTCTTTAATACGAAACAGATTGCAAGAACCACTGCCAGGATTCCCAGATTTACCGTTCCGATCGGCACTTTCGGGAACAAACTTCCAATTCCAAGAAGGAAGGAGTCAACCGGTCCGCAGCTTAATGCAGCTGTCATATAAAACCACTGTCCGATCGCACATACAACCATTCCGGCAAATAACCAGCCAATCTGTAATCCGAGATTGGTCTGTAACGGAAGAAAATCAAGATAAATACAGATATCGACACCGATACCGACTAAAAATGCATCCAGAAATGTTCCGAGACCGATCCTCTGTTTTAAAAACAAGTCAATGACGATCAAGATCAGGGACATCACAATGCTGACTGTTCCGAATGTCACATTCAGCTGGTTCGCAAGTCCAAGACGCATTGCCTGCCACGGCTGCATGCCAAGATCTGCCTGAAGCTGGAAGTATACACCGAGCGCATATGTCAGAAGACCAATGGATGCGATCACAGAACGACGGATCCTGTTCATAAAAAACTGTCCTAACGTTTCTTTTGTGTTCATAAAATTCCTTTCAAAAGACCGGAGAATGCTCTCCGGCCTGATTCTTCTTTTGAATCGATTGATTCTGATTCACGGATTAATAAGTGACACCACCAAGAAGCTCCAACTGCTCAAAACCGAGGTTTCCGCCGGAAATCACAAAGCACACCTTATCCTCCGGATTGACGGAAATATTCCCCTGCATCACTGCCCCCATTCCAATACAGGAGGACGGCTCAGCCAGGATTTTTCCTTCCATTAACAGCATCTTCATGGCTTTTAACATATACATGTCATCTACCGCTGCAAAGCCATCCACATGGTCACGGACCACTGGGAAACATTTGAGACCCGGGCGGTTGGACACAAGAGCATCTGCCACAGATTTCACTTCCGGCATCGGAACCATAGTCGGCTCACCCTTTTCAAGGCTTACACTGTATCTAGGAAGTCCGGACGGTTCTGCACCGATCACCTTCACATTTGCATTCACACCTTTGATAGCAGTAGATACACCGCCGATCAGTCCACCGCCGCTGGCTGGAACAACCACCATGTCGACTTCCGGACACTGCTCCATGATCTCAAGTCCAAGAGTTCCCTGACCTGCCATTACATCATAATCATCGTATGGAGGAACCATAGTACTTCCTCTTTCCCCGCATACCTTTGCAGCAACTTCAAAACGCTCCGCTGCATCACAGGAGATCACTTCCGCACCAAGTGCCTTAATCGCCTCAACCTTCATCTTCGGAGCTGTGTTCGGCATAATGATCGTCGCCTTCGCCCCCTTCATCTTCGCACCATACGCAATCGCCTTGCCATGATTACCAGATGATGCTGCCACGATGCCTCGCTCCAGCTCCTCATCGGTCAGTTTCTGAATTTTATTCATCGCTCCACGGAATTTAAATGCGCCGATCTTCTGCATATTTTCCAACTTCAGATATACCTGACAGCCTAAAAATGCATCCAACGCTTCCATCCTAAGGAGCGGGGTTTCTGTCACATAATCGTGAATCCGTTCTCTCGCTTCTTTTACCGTCTCAACTGTAAAGTTCATCAGTCGATTCCCCCCTATTATAATACTTCCAGCATATCATACCGCAGTTCTTAGCGGTTGTAAAACATAATTTTACATATTCTGTCGTTTATTGCCCGTATCATCATTTTCGTATTAGACATTTCCGGTCCGTAGTGGTAGAGTATAAAAAAAGATATATTCAAAGAAAGGCATTTTTTATGGAAAGTTTTCTCGTCGCAATGAATGCGGTCATACCGTTTCTCTTTTACATTACCTTTGGCTACACTGCCAAGATCAAGGGTGTCGTTTCGGAGGAATTCCTTCAGAAGTTAAATAAGATGGTCTTCCGACTCTTCTACCCGTTTATGACATTTTACAACATTTATAAAGCTGATCCGACCGATCTGCCGCGCCCGATTCTGATGATCTTTACAGGTGCAAGCATCTTGATCCTGGAAGTCATCCTTGTACTCGTTATTCCGCGTATCGTCAAAGAAAATCCAAAGCGCGGAGTTATCATCCAGGCAATTTTCCGAAGCAACTTCATTCTCTTTGGACTTCCGTTAACACTCTCCGTGTTCGGTGATTATGCTTCCTCGGTTGCAGCCATGCTGATCACAGTAGTTGTTACGATTTACAACACAACCTCGGTTGTCATTTTGGAGATGTTCAACACTGAGGGAAAAGCCGATCCAAAAGCGATTTTTATCAACGTGCTGAAGAACCCGCTGCTTCAAGGTGCAGTTGTCGGTCTGGTATTTTTCTTCCTCCAGATCAAAGTACCGTCCAGCTTATTAAAACCAATTTCCGAGTTCTCCAACATGACCTCTCCGTTGGCTCTGTTCGTGCTCGGTGGTACTCTTCAGTTCAATGCGATCCATAAGAACCTGAAATATCTGGTTCCGACACTGGGATTCAAACTACTGATTCTTCCGGCGATCATGCTGTACCTCGGCTACATGGTGGGGCTGCGCGAGCTGGAACTGTTCCTCCTCGTTGCCGTTTATGGAACTCCGGTCGCTGCAGCATCCTATCCAATGGCCCAGAACATGGGCGGTGACGGCGAATTGGCCGGCGAATTCGTCGTGATCAGTACCGTAGCAGCCACATTGACCCTGTTCCTCTGGATTTTCTTTATGAAGTCCGTTGGATTGATCTAATTCCACGCATACCAAAACCCCGGTCCACATAGATCAGGAACCGGGGTTTTATTTTTTCTAAAATACTTATGTTTCTGCGATCAACGCGATAGCTGCATAGTCTCCGATTCCGTCCGCAAGCTTAGCCGGAACAATCTTGCACATCTGTGCTGACCGCCACAACGCATTTCGACGGATTTCTTCTTCCGCATACG
>JAZOVL010000101.1:0-1742 GCA_045658685.1 Pilosibacter sp. | reverse complement strand
CTGAGTGTTGATGCTGCCGTCGCTTCCATTCTGGAGCGCTATGGCTTGAGTCAGGTACGTGCCAATGGATAAGGGTTTCGGAAAATATGATGTTTATGCCACCGCAGGTTCCATTTACTGTTACCGAGATACCAATGTGTTGAAAAATCGTTTTGGAATCCAAGACGGAAAAAGATTGAAGGAACTTGAGGCAGATCTTTCTGCGATCCGGCAGAAAGATCTATTGGAAAATCCTATCCAAGGTCATTTTACAGCCAATCATTTGTGCCGCATCCATCGATACCTTCTGGGTGATTTGTACCCCTTTGCGGGTCATTTTCGTCGGGAGGATATCATGAAAGGACAGACCCGATTTCTGACTCACGGAGGCATCAAAGGTAAGCTGACGAAACTTCTGGATGAATTAAGAGCAGAAAACCATCTCGAAGGATTGCCGTTCGAGAAAATAGTGGAACGCAGTGCATATTATTTTGCGGAACTCAACTACATCCATCCCTTCCGTGAAGGAAATGGACGTGCGATTCGTGAGTTGATGCGTCAGCTTTTTGCGATCAACGGTTATGCTGTAGATTGGGCCGCCGTTCCAGCGGAAACCTTGCTGGATGCAATGGAAGCATCTGTCTTTGATACGGCTGCTTTACAAAGTGTATTACGGCGTTGCCTTTTATAAACTGATTTTTCTCCTAAAAAACCGTTGGCTGTGATTTAATAGCTGAAGAAACTCGTAAAAATACCCCACTTTATATATTGAATATTATTTCCATATTCGACAAATTCTCCTAAATTCCGAAGAAAATGTGTCCCGTACGAACTGCTAAATTCACCAGAAATGATCGGACGGCGGAGAGATATCAGATCAATGTGAGCTACTTATCGTCGTTGACTCTATAAAAATGAGCAAGTCCCTGTGATGTCACAGGGACTTGTTTTCATAATACCCCGTTATCCACTTTTAGATGGGTAATAATGGGGTATAATTTTAAGATAAAAAATCATAGGCATCCGTTGCAATAAATTTCGATTGCTTCGCAGATAAACTGGGCGGTACCATCCGCATGTTTATCAATGTTATTCTTGAAGCGTTCATCTGCAACATACATTTGACCAAGACCGGCTAAAATCTCGTTTGTACAGAGATAGTAGTGTTCGGTAATGTGATTCTGCAGCATTTTTACAAGGTTTTGTGCTTCGGCGGAATGAGGCGTTTCGTCCTTTTTCATACAAACCGCAAATTCTGCCATGATGTGGTTCATTCCTTCGGCAGCGTCATTCCATTTCTGATCGGAGTAATTCTTTGTCTTCTCTTCATATTCCTCATATGCGGAAGTTGTGCCCCATTTTTCTTTCACTTCTGCTTTGTATTTTTTAAACTCGCTGTTGTCGAATGCGTGCATAACATTTTCTCCTTTCACGGCGCCATCAATGGCAGAAATCAGCCTTTCCAACCGTTCTTTTTTGAGTATGAGCAAGTGTTTTTGCTCGTTTAGCGCCTTGTTCTTATCGTAGTTTGGAGATGATAAAATCTCGCCAATGCTCTTTAAGGAAAAGTCAAGTTCACGGTAAAAGAGGATCTCCTGCATACGAAGAAGGGAGTTTTCATCGTAATAACGATAGCCTGTAAAACGGTCAACATGAGCAGGCATCAACAATTCTATCTCATCGTAGTAATGCAGCGTGCGCACGCTTACACCTGTAAACTCAGCAAATTCTTTAATCTGCATTTTCAATTTTATCACCTCACA
>JAZOVL010000100.1:0-11222 GCA_045658685.1 Pilosibacter sp. | reverse complement strand
CAGGACCTTCTCCGAAATACCGAGCTGTCCGTACATTGTTGTCAATTCCATTTTTCCTACTCCTTTTTCTGCTCAGACTAAATAATTCCACGTTTCTTTAAGTCATCCAGCATCCAGTCCAGGATTTTTTTACGATTAAACTCAAACTTCTCCTGCGTCACCCAGGTTACTTCCTTTTCACGTTTGAACCAAGTAAGCTGACGCTTTGCAAAATGTCTGGTATCGCGTTTTAAAACATAAACCGCTTCTTCCAGACTCAACTCTCCGTTCAGATAGTCTAAAATCTCTTTATAGCCTAGTCCCTGCATAGATACCATGTCTCTGGTACATCCCATAGCTTTTAAATTTTTTACTTCTTCTTCCAGACCGGCTTCCAGCATCTTATCCACACGAAGATCAATTCGGTTATAAAGGGTTGCACGGTCCATATTCAGAACATAATAAGCGAAATTGTACGGAGACTCTTTCTGGCGCTCTTCTTCATTATGGTCTGAGATTCTCTGTCCTGTTTTCTTGTAAAACTCCAGTGCGCGGATCACACGCTTCACATTATTTGCGTGAATCGCTTCTGCAGACGGAGGGTCCACTTCACGAAGCATCGCATGAAGAACTTCCGCGCCTTGTTCATTTGCCAGTTCTTCTAACTGATGACGGTATTCCATATCTCCGTCATTATCCGTAAAGTCGATATCATACAGAAGCGCCTGAATGTAAAATCCGGTTCCTCCGGCTACGATCGGTATATGACCGTTGGCGTAAATTTTCTGCATGGATTCCTTTGCCATTTCCTGGAAGGTAACCACGTTGAAAGAATCCTGTGGATCCAGAACATCGATCAGATGATGGGGAACCCCCTCCATCTCTTCTACCGTTACTTTCGCAGAACCCACATCCATGTGACGGTACACCTGCATGGAATCCGCACTGATGATCTCACCACCGATCTGCTTTGCCAGCTCTACGGAAAGCGCTGTTTTTCCGGACGCAGTCGGTCCGGTCAATATAATCAAAGGCTGTTTCATTACACAATCCTCTTAAATTTCTTTTCCATTTCATGTTTGCTCATGGCAATAATTGTCGGACGACCGTGCGGGCACGTATACGGATTATCCAGGTGCAATAACTGATCGATCAATTCGTTGGCCTCACGATCTGTCAAACGATGATTGCCTTTTACAGCCGCTTTGCAAGACATGGCCGCAATTCTGTTGTAGATGGCCTCCGAAGTAGTTCCCATGTTCTCTTCCGTAAGTCCATCCAGCATTTCCAATAATAATTCTTTCTTCGCAAGTGAGAACAAATTGTCCGGAACAGCTCTTACCGCATACTCATTTCCACCAAAATGCTCAATCTCAAATCCAATTTCAGTAAAAATATTCATGTGGTGTTTTAACACTTCCTCTTCCTGCATGGAAAGTGTCAGGATGATCGGCGGGCTGATAAACTGAGAGGTGTATTCTCTGGATTTCAGAGACGCAAAATTTTTCTCAAACAATACCTTCTCATGGGCTGCATGCTGATCGATAATATAAAGATTATCATTGAACTCTACCAGCCAATATGTATCAAACACCTGACCGATCAGACGGTGGCGGAACCTTGCCTTTTCAGATAGCAGACGGTTGTCAAACATCTCCATCTGCTGCGGAGTTTCTGCCTTTTTCTGTGCTTCCACCTGCTTTAGTTCCGGTGTTGTCTTCTGAATCATTTTCTCTTTTAAAAGATTCTCTGAAGACTGATAAGAGGTTACAGGTCTCACAGTCGGTCGGTTTGGAGACTGCACATAAGACGGAACCGGGGTTTTAGGTTTCTCCGGATACGGGGTATGTGACTCCCCAATTCCAAGCACTGCACGACGCTTTACCTCAAACGGCTCTGGAGCACGATGCTCCTCTTTTTTCACAGAATCATCTTTTTCCACTTTTTTAGCAGTCGTCTCCGAAAGAGAAACCTTCACTTTCTCCTGGCTCTCTGTTTCAAGCGTCACCTGAGGAATCAATTCCTTTCCACTGAGTGCTTCTGCGATTGCCTGCTGGATCACCCGGTACATGGTTTCGCCATCCTTAAAGCGAAGCTCCATCTTCGACGGATGAACATTGACATCGATATATTCCGGTTCAATTTCAAAATGAAGCATGGTAAACGGATACTTATGCTGCATCATGTAACTCTTATATCCGTCCTCAATCGCTTTTGAAATCAGAGCACTCTTGATATACCTGCCATTAATAAAGTAATTTTCAAAATTACGGTTTCCTCGTGCAATCACCGGTTTTCCGATAAAACCGGTCACACGCACAACCTCATGCTCAATCTTTAATGGAATCAGATTCGCTGTGATCTCTCTCCCGTAAATCGTATAAATAATATCTTTCAGATTATGATTGCCTGATGTATGCAGTTTGTTCTGATTATTGACGATCAGACGAATGGAAATCTCAGGATGGGAAAGAGCAATCTTTTCAACCAAATCCGCCACATGAGCCCCTTCCGTCGCCGGTGTCTTCAAGAATTTTCTTCTGGCTGGTGTATTGAAGAATAAGTTTCTGGAAATAAAAGTTGTTCCATCCGGAGCACCCACTTCTTCCAGTCCTTTTTCCACACCACCTTCAATCTGATAACGGGAACCGGTTAAACTATCCGCTGTCTTTGTGATCAGTTCCACCTGAGATACGGCTGCAATACTGGACAATGCCTCTCCTCGAAAACCTAGAGAAGAAACCGTCAGTAAATCTTCTGCAGACCGGATCTTACTGGTCGAATGGCGCAGAAAAGCCACTGGGAGTTCCTTTTTCGGAATGCCACATCCATTGTCTGTAATACGGATAAATCCGATTCCACCTTCACGGATTTCAACTGTAATCGCAGTCGCACCCGCGTCGATCGCATTTTCCATCAACTCTTTTACAACAGAAGCCGGTCGCTCCACGACCTCTCCGGCTGCAATCTGATTGATCGTACTCTGATCCAGTACCTGAATCGCCATAAGACCTGCTCTCCTTTCTCTTATCATCGACTTCTCTCAAACATCCGTTCCGTAACGATTACCAACGGTTTTTCAGCTTTGTCTGAAGTCGGTAAAGCGTATTTAATGCATCGATCGGTGTCATGGTTGAAAGTTCCAGCTCACCGAGCTCTTTGATGATATCGTCATCTTTCACCGTATCAAAAATGGATAACTGGTTCAGATCCACCTCGTCTGGTTTTGCCACTGCTTTTCTCTGTGTCACATTTGCAGACATTTCCGCAATTTCCTTTGCATGAGCCGTAATATCCGCACTGGATAATTCCTCCACCAGCTCTTTTGCCCTGCGAATGACCGATTCCGGAACACCAGCCAGTTTTGCCACCTGGATACCATAACTCTTGTCAGCGCCGCCTTTTACGATCTTACGCAGGAACACGATGTCGTCCCCCTGCTCTTTGACTGCAATACAATAGTTGTTCACGCCGCTGATTGTTCCTTCCAGCTCTGTCAATTCATGATAGTGAGTCGCAAACAAAGTTTTGGCTCCCAGAAGCTTTGTATTACTGATGTGCTCGATCACCGCCCATGCAATGGAAAGACCATCGAATGTGCTGGTTCCGCGACCGATTTCATCCAATACAAGCAGGCTGTTCTTCGTCGCATTTCTGAGGATATTGGCAACTTCCGTCATTTCCACCATAAAAGTACTCTGACCGGAAGCCAGATCATCGGAAGCTCCGACTCTGGTAAAAATGCGGTCGCAAATTCCAATATTTGCCTCATCCGCCGGAACAAAGCTGCCGATCTGCGCCATCAGTACAATCAGGGCAGTCTGTCTCATATAGGTCGACTTACCAGCCATATTGGGACCAGTGATAACTGCGATTCGGTTTTTTCCATTGTCCAGATAGGTGTCATTAGACACAAACATATCATCACGGATCATCTTTTCAACAACCGGATGTCTTCCGTTTTTGATGTTGATGATTCCTTTTTCATTGATTTTTGGTTTCACATAATTATTTCGCATCGCCACAGCTGAAAGAGATGTAAATACATCAATACCAGCAATCGCTTTTGCTGTACTCTGGATACGAACAACTTCTGCAGCGATCGTATCACGCACTTCACAGAATAACTCATATTCCAAAGTATAAAGACGATCTTCCGCTCCCATGATCACATCTTCCAGCTCTTTTAAGCGATCTGTGGTATAACGCTCTGCATTTGTAAGCGTCTGCTTGCGAATAAAATAATCCGGTACCAGGTCCTTAAAAGAATTGGTTACCTCAAAATAATAACCGAATACTTTATTGAACTTCACGCGAAGATTCTTAATTCCGGTCTTATCACGCTCTTCCGCCTCCAGGGCAGCAAGCCATCCTTTACCTTCTGTCTTCGCATGGCGATACTTGTCCGCCTCTTCGCTGTATCCGTCCTTGATCATATTACCTTCACGAACAGTAATCGGAGGTTCCTCCACAATAGAGCGGTCGATCAGATCATGGAGATCCTGAAGCATGTCCAGATCCTCATAAATTCCTTTTAACAAATCGCAGGAAAACTCTCCGAGCAACTGTTTAATATGCGGAAGCATGGCAAGAGAATTCTTAAATGCAAGCAGATCTCTCGGGTTGGCCGTCTTATAACTGATACGTCCGATGAGACGCTCCATATCGTAGATCGCATTCAGATATTCTCTGATCTCCTCACGGGAAATAAAGTTCATGTTCAGCTCTTCGATCGCAGCCTGACGTCGTTCAATCTCACTTTTAGTAACAAGTGGCTGCTCAATAAAGGTGCGCAGCATTCTGGCACCCATGGCTGTCTTTGTCTTGTCCAGCACCCACAGCAAAGAGCCGCGTTTCTGTTTTTCACGCAGAGTCTCCACCAGTTCCAGATTTCTTCTGGTAGAGGTGTCGATGATCATATACTGTCCTGTTGTGTAGGGAGTCAGCGTCGTCAGATGAGACAAATCGTTTTTCTGTGTCTCATAGAGATACTGAAGTGCACAACCGCTGGCAAGCATTCCATTTTCATAATCGGTCAGCCCAAGTCCCTCCAGACTCATGACTTTAAAGTGTTCCTTCAACACTTTTCTGCATGTATCATCGGAAAAGAAGCGACTATCTAATGCACTGACGGTCAGCTGGTATCGATTCTTCATTTCATCAATATCCAGACCGGACATCATCAGCGCCTCATTACAGATCAACTCAGATGGGGTGAATTTATTGATTTCATCTAAAAACAGTCGTTCACTGGAAACTTCTGTCACAAAGAAATCTCCTGTTGTAATATCAACAGTAGCAATTCCGTAACTGTTTCCTATATAAACAACTGCCATCAGGTAGTTATTCTTTGTTTCATCTAACGCCTGTGCACTTGTAATCGTTCCCGGAGTCACGATTCGAATGACTTCACGTTTTACGAGTCCTTTCGCTGTTTTGGGATCTTCCATCTGCTCTGCGATCGCAACCTTGTATCCTTTCTGGACCAGTCTGGCCAGATATCCTTCAACAGCATGATAAGGAACGCCACACATTGGTGCGCGTTCCTCGAGTCCACAGTCTTTTCCTGTCAGTGTGATTTCCAGTTCTCTTGCAACAGTTTTTGCATCTTCAAAGAACATTTCATAGAAATCTCCGAGACGATAAAATAAAATACAGTCAGGATGCTGCTGTTTCGTCTCGAGATATTGTGTCATCATTGGTGTCAGTGCCACGTTTTACCTCGCTTACTCGACCATAGTTCCCATAAAATAGAAGCCTTTTGCCTCATCAAGGGAAACCTTCACAATTTTACCGATCAAGGAAGCATCTCCCTTGAAATGAACGACTGTGTTATTAGAAAGTCGTCCGGTTACAAATCCAGGTTCATGTGTATCCAGATCTTCAACCAGCACATCCTGAACGGTATGCTCATCGCGGAGAATTGCTTCCGCAGCGATGTCCTGAACTTCTTTTAACAGACGGTCAAAACGATCTTTTACAACATCTTCCGGAACCTGATTTTCCATAGCCGCAGCCGGAGTTCCGGTACGCTTGGAGTAAATAAACGTAAATGCACTCTCGTAGCGCACTTTTCTTACCACGTCAAGGGTTTCCTGGAAATCTTCTTCTGTCTCTCCCGGAAAACCAACAATAATATCGGTAGAAAGTGCAATATCCGGAACCGCTGTACGAAGCTTATCTACCAGTTCAAGATAACGCTCCTTTGTATATCTGCGGTTCATGATATTTAAAATTCTGCTGCTTCCAGACTGAAGCGGTAAGTGGAAATGCTTGCAGATTTTCTTAGAATTCTTCATTACTTCAATGAGTTCATCTGAAAGATCCTTCGGATGAGATGTCATAAATCGAATTCTCTCAAGACCTTCGATCGCTTCTACACGACGGAGAAGCTCTGCAAAAGAAATCGGATTCTTTAAGGTTTTTCCATAAGAGTTTACATTCTGACCGAGAAGCATAACCTCTACAACACCATCTGCAACCAATTCTTCGATTTCTCTAACAATGTCTTCCGGATTTCTGCTTCTTTCACGTCCTCTTACATACGGAACAATACAGTAACTGCAGAAGTTGTTGCAGCCAAACATGATGTTTACACCAGATTTGAACGGATACTTTCTTTCAATAGGAAGATCTTCGACGATCGCATCGGTTCCCTCCCAAATATCAACTACCATCTTTTTAGAATAAAGACGGTCAAATAATAACTCTGCAAGCTTAAAAATATTGTGTGTACCAAATACGATATCTACATGACGGTAGCTTTTCTTGATCTTCTCAACAACTGTCGGTTCCTGCATCATGCAGCCACAGAGCGCGATCATCATATCCGGATTTTTTCTCTTCACACCATTCAGATACCCAAGTCTTCCATACACTTTCAGATTCGCATTTTCTCGAACGGTGCAGGTATTATAAAGAACAAAATCCGAATTTTCATCGGTACCCTGCACATATCCTACTTCCTGCAGGATACCAAGAAGCTTCTCAGAATCGCGAGCATTCATCTGACAACCAAAGGTAGAAATAAAGCAAGTTAACGGACGTCCTTTTTCCGCTGCAAGTTCTGCAATTCTTGCTTTTACAAACTCCATAAAATATTTCTGTCTGGCCGGCTCTGTCGCCGGAGCCATCGTTTTAATCTCTTTTATATTCATAGCAACACTTCTCCAATTTAAACTCTATCGTGTATTATAAACGTACGCAAACAAAAAAGCAAGAGCCTTGTATTCACACAGAATACAAAGCTCCGAAATTTTTTATTATTTTATTTGCGGATCTGACCGTTTCCATAAATGATAAATTTTGTTGAAGTCAGTGCCAGCAAGCCCATCGGTCCGCGTGCATGAAGTTTCTGTGTACTGATACCAATCTCTGCACCGAAGCCAAACTCAAAACCATCCGTAAATCTGGTGGATGCATTGACATAAACAGCTGCTGCGTCCACTTCATTCAGGAACTTCTGTGCGTTGTCATAATCAGACGTAATAATCGCCTCAGAATGTCCAGTATTGTATTTATTGATATGAGCAATGGCTTCATCTACAGAATCCACGATCTTACAAGACATAATATAGTCCAGATATTCTGTACCCCAGTCTTCCTCTGTCGCTTTTACAAATTCTGGAATAATCGCACAAGCATCTTCATCTGCACGGATCTCCACCTGCTTTTCATCAAGACGTTTCTTCATCCGAGGAAGGAATTCGTTGGCAATACTTCTATGGATCAGTGTAGATTCACATGCGTTGCATACACCGATTCTCTGTGTCTTCGCATTGAACAGAATATCAAGTGCCATATCAAAATCCGCACTTTCATCCACGTAAATATGACAGTTGCCTGTACCGGTCTCAATAACCGGAACCGTACTGTTCTGAACCACCGAACGGATCAAACCTGCACCACCACGTGGAATCAGAACATCCAGGTATCCATTCAGCTTCATAAACTCAGTTGCAGTCTCGCGACTGGTATCAGAAAGAAGCTGGATCGCATCTTCCGGAATATCGCACTTTTTCAATCCGTCACGGATGACATCCACGATCGCCTGATTGGAATGAATCGCATCGCTGCCACCTCGCAAAATCACTGCATTACCGGTCTTAAAGCACAATGCAAATGCATCTGCCGTTACATTCGGTCTAGCCTCGTAGATAATACCGATAACACCCAGAGGAACTCTCTTCTGACCAACCATCATTCCATTCGGACGCTGTTTCATGGAAATCACTTCACCGATCGGATCCTCCAGACTAACGACCTGACGCATACCTTCTACGATACCGTCAATTCTGGCGGATGTTAACAAAAGGCGGTCTACAAGACCCTGAGCCATTCCCTTTGCTTTGGCATTTTCAATATCAATCGCATTTGCTGCCAAAATTTTATCCTGCTGATTTAAAATTTCCTGAGCCGCTGCCAGTAATCCTTTGTTTTTTTCTGCTGATCCCATCTTTCCCAACAGAAAAGATGCATCTTTTGCTTTCTGACCAATCACTCTAAGTTCCATAAGACTCTCACTTTCTTTTTACTTGCAGAAAAAAGAACCGTTCTCAGTGATCACAAAATCCACTGGCTGATCGTGAAGTTCTGCCGGCAGTTCTGAAACCATCTGGAATTCGTATGCAAATGCAACCGTTTTATGTCCCGGATACCGGTCCAGATATTTATCATAATATCCGCCGCCTTTTCCAAGACGTTTTCCGTCCCTGGAAAAGGCAATACCCGGAACCATGATCACTGCTTCCGGCCACTCCACCTGCTTGCAGTGTGCTTTCGGTTCCATAATTCGAAAAGTACCGGATTCCAAATCGTCTAAAGAATTCACTTCAAAAAACTCCATTTCACTTCCCTGCACTTTCGGAAAAGCAACCTTGATGCCACGGTTCCAGAAATGCTCCACCAACTCCACTGTCCCTGTCTCCCAGGAAAGAGCCATATATGCATAGACCGCATTTGCATTGCTAAGCTCCGGATTGTTCAATGCCTGAACATACACCTCATGATCTAAACGGATTTTTTCTTCCGGATCCATTCCTTTCAAAAGGATCTTCATCTGCTTTCTAAGATCAATTTTTCTTTTTTCCAACATTTCCATATTTCTCACCAAGGTTTGTAATAGAACCGTCTTTTTCCTGAATGGAAATATTGTTCAATGTACCTCTTAAACTGGCACGAAAATCTTTGATGTACTCGGCTCTGAGCTCTGCCTGCTCTGCCTTTTCTGCTTCTGTAAGCCCTTCCGCTTTTGCTTTGCGAGCTAATTCATTGATTCTGTCAATACGCTCCTGTTTCATCGTTCCTCCATTAGTGAATGCTCTCAATATAATTGAGCAGATCAAAATTATCTGTTTTATGTGCTGTAAATAATGTGCCCTTTGTCTTTCCTTCAATTGCAATATCCCAGACAACTTCTACCTTTTCAGCATTTGCAATAACCATATCACAACCGCTGTGTGTCGCTATCTTCGCCGCATAGAGCTTAGCAGCCATACCACCGGTACCGACATCACTGCCGGTTGTAGCCTTGCCCATCCCCATCAGTTCATCGGAGAGCTCATCTACCTGCTCAATAAACACTGCATTAGGATTTTTCTTCGGATCATCGGAATAGAGACCGTCAATGTCCGATAATAAGATCAAGAGATCTGCATCGATCAAGGCCGCTACAATCGCAGAAAGACGGTCATTATCACCAAACTTAATCTCGTATGTAGAAACGGTATCATTTTCATTTACAATCGGAACCGTTCCCATTTTTAACAGCTCATCAAACGTGTTAACAGCATTTTCTCTGGAAATGTCATTAACAATCGTATTTTTTGTCATAAGAATCTGAGCCGGAATCTGGTTGTACTCAGAAAACAATCTCTGGTAAACCATCATCAGACGCGCCTGACCAACTGCTGCATGCGCCTGTTTTTCAGATACAGTCTGTGCTTTATTTCCGCCCAGCGCCTGTCTGCCTGCTGCGATTGCACCGGAAGAAACCAGGACAACTTCTTTTCCCATACCCTTTAAATCCGCGATTACACGTACTAAATGTTCAATTTTATGAAGATTCAAATCCCCTGTCGCCTCATGTGTCAGGGAAGAGGATCCGATCTTAATCACGATTCGTTTTTTATCTTTTAAAAGTTCTCTGGCTGATTTTTTCATAATACAATTCTCCTCACTTTAACAGTTTACTTCATCAAATACAAACTATTTAAAAGCGATTATACCTCATTATCAGCGCTTCTGCAACCTTTAATCCGTCCATTGCAGCAGAAGTTATACCTCCCGCATATCCGGCTCCCTCTCCGCACGGATATAAACCTTTAATATTGCTCTCCATGTCTTCATTTCGAACAATCCTAAGCGGAGACGAAGTACGACTCTCAATGCCTGCCAAAATAGCATCCGAACGATCGAATCCACGCACTTTTCTGCCAAATTCAGACATTCCTTCTATAAATGCCTGATTCATTTCTTCCGTCATCAAATCACGAAGATTTGCAAACTCATATTCTCCGCAGATCTGCGGATTTACACCGCCGAAAACCTCTGACTTCTGATCTTTTACAAAATCTCCGTATAACTGTACCGGAATCTTTCCTCCTCCCAGTTCAAAGGCCTTTTCCTCTAATCTTCTCTGGAATTCGATGCCTCCCAGCGGTCCGTATTCTGGAAAATCCTCCGGAGTAACAGAGACGATGATTGCACTGTTGGCATTCTCTCCGCCACGTTTGTAATAACTCATACCATTAACCGCCAGTCTTCCATCTTCAGAAGATGCATTTACAACAAAACCACCTGGACACATGCAGAAAGAATATACACCTCGTCCACTGGATGTCTTCGCTGTTACTTTATATGGTGCTGCACCTAATTCACCAGCATCTTCTCTACCATACTGTGAAAAATTCATCATGCTCTGCGGATGCTGTACACGAAGGCCGACTGCAAAAGCTTTCGGCTCCATCATAATTTCCTGTTCATGCAGAGTTTTGAACAACTCACGTGCACTGTGACCGACTGCAAGGATCACATGGTTTGTTTCGATGACGCTGCCATCTTCCATTTTCACACCACAGATGGAGTTGTTTTCGATTACCAATTCTTTTACACGACTGTTGAAATGCACCTCACCACCGTGTTCGATGATACGCATACGGATATTTTTCACAACGGTCTGAAGTACATCCGTACCAATGTGTGGCTTGCTGTCATAGAGAATTTCTTCATCCGCTCCGGTTTCT